>JAKAZN010000430.1 GCA_021815835.1 Pseudomonadota bacterium | reverse complement strand
CGAGACGCACCGGAAGATCGGCGGCCATGATCCGCCGCGCGAGGCCCAGCACCACCGCCGCCCCGCCCATGTCCTTCTTCATCCGCAGCATCCCGGCGGAGGGCTTGAGATCGTATCCTCCGGTATCGAAGCAGACGCCCTTGCCGCAAAGCGCGATCAACGGCCCGTCCGGCCCCGCCGCGCTGCCGGCCCAACGCAGGGTTGCAACGCGCGGCGGCCGCGCCGAGCCGCGCCCGACCGCCGCCAGCGCCGGATAGGCCGCCTCCAGCGCGTCTCCGGCAACGATCGTAACCTCCGCGCCCATCGCCCGGGCGAGCGCGGCCGCTTCGTCCGCCAGCTCCACCGGACCCAGCCGGTTAGGAGGCAAATTTATCAAATCGCGAGCCATCCAGATCGCGGCGGCATCCGCCAGCGCCTCGGCCGCCTCCGCCGGATCGAGCGCAAGCCGCGCCGGCGCCCGCTTGCCGGGTTTGTATTCGGTGAAGCGATAGGCGCCGAGGCAGAATCCCAGCACCGCCGCGCCAAGGTCATAGTCCCCCGGCTGCAACCGCCAGGATTTGCCTTCCGGCAAGCGCATCGCCGCACCGCCGAACGCGTGCGGCGAGCGATCCTCGCCGAGGCCCAGCACGGCTCCCGCCAGGCCGCTTGCGTCAGCCAACAGCACCGGATCGCCAGCCGCCCCGGTGAAGCCCGTCGCGCGCAGGAACGCCGCCTGCGCCTCCGGCAACGTATCGAGCAGCGTCGCCAGCCCGCCTGGCCGCACCGGATAGAGCGGCAGGGACGGCGCATCGGGCGCAACGAGGCAGGCGGCGGCGGGGTCGGTCATGCGCGAAACTCCGGGGCATGGGACAGCGTCCAGGATGGCGCGAACCGCCGCGCCGCGCCACCGCCGTTCGCGACGCACTTGACCGGCGCGCCGATCGCCCTACCGTCCGATGCCGAACGATCCACGGGAGGACCAGGCCATGATTATCGAGATGCGCAGCTACGATCTGCGCCCCGCCAGCGTGGCGGCGGTGGAGGAACGCTTCGCGGCCTCCCTGCCGGCGCGCACGCAACTCTCCCCGCTCGCCGCGTTCTGGCATACGGAGATCGGCCCGCTCAACCGCGTGATCCATGTCTGGACCTACGCCGATCTGGCGGAGCGCACGCGCATCCGCGCGGAGGCCACGAAGCTGGCCAACTGGCCGCCGCCGATCAGCGAGTATATCGCTTCCATGACCAGCGAAATCTTCCTGCCGGCGCCGTTCTCGCCGCCGCTGGAACCGCGGGCGCTGGGGGCGGTGTACGAGATCCGCAGCTACACCATGGCCGCGGGCCAGATGCCGGGCATGATCGAGCGCTGGTCGGACAAGATCGCCGAGCGAGTGAAGCTGTCGCCGCTGGTGGGCGCGTGGTACTCCGAACTCGGCGCGCTCAACAAATGGGTGCATATCTGGGCCTACAAGGACGCCGCCGAACGCCAGCGCGTCCGCGCCGAGGCGGTGGCGAAAGGCGTCTGGCCGCCCGGCTCGCCGCCGGGTGCCATGGTGAAGCAGGAGAACATGCTGGTGGTGCCGGCGGCCTTCTCGCCGCTGCACTGATCCCTGCGCCGCTCCCCTTCCCCTTTTGCAAGGGGAGGGGGAGTGTGGTCAGTGCAACTTCACCATCGGCCCGGTCCGCCGCGACAGCCCGCGCGAGAGCCATCCCGCCAGCGCGCGCAGATTCCCGTGCAGCGCCCGCAGATGCATCGCGTACAGCGACCGATACATCACCCGCGCGAACAGCCCCTCGATGAAGATGGACCGTCCCACCAGGAAGCCCATCATGTTGCCGACGGTGCTGTAATGGCCGAGCGAAACCAATGACCCGAAATCCCGGTACACATAGGGCTGCAACGGCGTCTCGCGCAGCCGCCGGTCGATCTGGCGCAGCATATGCGCGGCCTCCTGGTGCGCCGCCTGCGCCCGTGGCGGCACCGGCGTGTCGTGTCCCGGCCACGGGCAGGCAGCGCAATCGCCGATCGCGAACACATCCGGGTCCCGCGTGGTCGCCAGGGTTTGTTCCACCACCAACTGATTGATCCGGTTGGTTTCCAGACCATCGAGCCGGGCCAGCACCTCCGGCCCCTTCACCCCCGCCGCCCAGACCGCGAGCTCGGCGGGAACGAACCCGCCATCGGCCAGCGCCACCCCGTCGGCGCGGATCTCGGCCACCCGCGCCCCGGTGCGGACCTCCACGCCAAGCTCGGTCAGCAAGGCGTGCGTCGCCTCGGAAATCCGCTCCGGCAGGCCGGGCAGGATGCGCGGCGCGGCCTCGATCAGCACGATGCGGATATCGCGCTCGGGGTCGATCCGATCGAGCCCATAGGCCACCACCGCGCGCGCCGTCCGGTGCAGCTCGGCGGCGAGTTCGGTCCCGGTGGCCCCGGCGCCGATCACCGCCACATGCAACTGGCCGGGGCGGATCGGCCCGGTCTGCGCGTGGGCATGGATGAAGGCGTTGACCAGGCGCCGGTTGAACCGCGCCGCCTGCGCCGGCGTCTCCAGCGGCACCGCGTGCTCGGCCACGCCGGGCGTGCCGAAATCATTGGTCACGCTGCCGATCGCGATCACCAAGGTATCGTAGCGGATGGAACGGGCGGGCGTGATCTCGCGGCCGTCCTCGTCGAACGCCGCGCCCAGACGCACCTGCTTCGCCGAACGATCGAGGCCCGTCAGCTCGCCCAGCCGGTAGCGGAAATGATGCCAATGCGCCTGCGCGAGATAGTTCAGTTCGTGCTCGGACGGATCCATGCTGCCGGCGGCGATCGCGTGCAGCATCGGCTTCCACAGATGGGTCCGCGCCCGCTCCACCAGGGTGACCCGCGCCCGATCGCCGCGCCCGTAGCGCGCGCCCAGGCGGGTGGCGAGTTCCAGCCCCGCCGCCCCGCCGCCGACGATCACGATTTCATGCGGGGCGATCGCTATCCCCCCTCGATCTTCGGAATGAAGAAGATCTCCGCCCCGGGGCGCAGTTGCTGGAAATAGCCGACCTCGTGCATCGCCCCGTCGATCGCGACCGTGGTTTCTTCTTCCAAGGTCGTGCCGAGGCCCGGGAAGCGGCGATCCATCTCCTTGATCACGCCGCGCAGGTTCGGGGTCACGATCGCGAATTCACGCACGCCGCCGGTGTAGCGCCGGGCGAAGCCGGTGGTGAACACCAC
>JAKAZN010000429.1 GCA_021815835.1 Pseudomonadota bacterium | reverse complement strand
ACCGGCTGAGGCCGCGCGCGTCAGCTCATCGCGCCGAGCGCGTCAGCTCATCGCGCCGCGCGCGGCGACCGGCCACAGGCATTCCACGCGCCCCCCGCGCACGCCCACATACCAGTCGTGGCGATCCACCGTCGGGTCGCAATGCCCGGGGATCAGGCGCAGCTTCTCGCCCAGTTTCGGCGCCGTCGTTTCCGCCCCCGCCTCCAGCTTGCCGTGCTCGTCGGAGGCGCTGACATAGCGCAGCTCCGGGCGGCCCCAGATGGTGGGCATGCCGCTATCGACCGCGACCGCCTTGTGGCCGGCATCGAGCACGGCGATGCCGGGGCGCGGCGCGCTCATCACCCCGGCCAGCACGAACAGGGCATGGCGGAACGTGTCAACATGCCCCCCGTCCGCATTGAAATTGCGGGCATAATCGGCGTCCATGAAGGCGTAGCTGCCGGCCTGGATCTCGGTATAGACCCCGGAATGCGCCTCCAGCAGAAAGCTGCCGGTGCCGCCGCCGCCGACGATCGGGCAGTCGATCCCCTGCTGGCGGAGCTGCTCCACGGTGCGCCGCGCGCCCTCGGCGGCAGCCCCGATCAGGGCGGCGCGTTCGGCGTGGGTGCGCTTGTGCTGGGCGCTGCCGTGATAGGCCTGCAAGCCGCCGAAGCGCAGATGCGGGGAGGCGGCGATGCGCCTGGCCAGCGCCACGGCCTCCGGCCCCGGCGCCACGCCGCAGCGCCCGGCGCCGGGATCGATCTCCACCAGCACGGTCAGGCGCAGGCCGGCGGCCGCGGCGGCCTGTTCGATCGCCGGGATGGCGGCGGGATCGTCGGCGCAGACCGCGACCCGCGCGATGCGCCCGATTGCGGCGAGGCGGGCGAGCTTGGCGGGCGCGACCACCTCGTTGCTCACCAGGATGTCGGGGATGCCGCCCCAGGCGAGGATTTCCGCCTCGGCGACCTTCTGCACGCATTGGCCGACCGCGCCGCGCGCCATCTGCAGATGGGCGATGACGGGGGATTTATGGGTTTTGGCGTGGGCGCGGAGCTTCGCGCCGGTGGGGGCGAGCAGGGCGGCCATGCGGTCGAGATTGGCCTCGAAGGCGTCGAGATCGAGGATCAGGGCGGGGGTGTCGATCTCGTCCTCGCGCTGGCCGGGCTGGGCGGGGGGGGGCTGGAGCATGTTGTGTCCTTCCAGGGGCGGCGCGCGGCGTCGGGCGCGATCCAGGCGAGCGGCGGTTCGGCACCGGCGTTGCGTGGCGATCCGTCAGAAACCACGGCGTCGTCACGCCGCGCCGTCACGCATGGAACGCGAAGGCATCCATCCGCAGCACCCCGTAATCGGCGCTCCGGTGCAGCAATTTGCCCTTCGCCCCTACGCCGGCCGCGCCGAGGGCGACATAGAGCGGCAGAAGATGTTCATCCGTCGGGTGCTGCTCGGCGGCGTAGGGCGCGCGGGTGCGGTAGGCCAGCAGTTCCTCGGTCCGGCCCGCCTCCAGCGCCGCGTCCATCCAGTCGGCGAAGGCCGCGACATCCGGCGCGTCCGGCGCGCCCACCGCGTCGCGGCGGATGCGACCGAGATTATGGGTGAAGCTGCCCGAGCCGATCAGCAGCACGTCCTCGGCGGCGAGCGGCGCCAGCGCCCGGCCGAGCGCCAGATGGTAGGCCGGGTCGCGCCGCGGCTGGATGGCGAGCTGGATCACCGGGATATCGGCCTCGGGCCAGGCCAGCAGCAGCGGCACCCAGGCGCCGTGATCGAGCCCCCGCGCGGGGTCGATCGCCGCCGCCAGCCCGGCCGTGCCCAGCAGCTCCGCGGCGCGCGCGGCGAGCGCGGGCGCGCCGGGGGCGGGATAGCGGCAGGCGTAGAGCGCCTCGGGGAAACCGTAGAAATCGTGGATGGTGTCGTTGCGCTCGGGCGCGCTGAGCGCGGGGGCGGCGGTGCACCAATGGGCCGAGGCCATGACGATCGCCGCGGGGCGCGGGATCGTGGCGCTGAGGCCGGCGAGGAACCGGTGCCCGGGCGTGTCGGCGAGCACGGTCATGGGCGAGCCGTGGCTCAGGAACAGGGGCGCCTGCATTGCATGGGTCTCCGGTCGAGGGCGGGTGGAGTATGCCACCGATCGGGGCGCGCGGGCAGGGGAGGGGCGCGATGGGTGGCGGATGTTGCCAGGGCGTCCCGGCCCGGCTACACGAGCGCCATGCGCGCCCCCCTCCCGTCCCGCCGATTTTGGTACCGCTGGTACAGCCCGGCGGCCTGAGGAACGCGTGCCCGAACGCTCCCCGAAAGCCGCCTCGCCCAGGCGGCTTTCGCGTTTCCGGACCCTGTTCGTCCGGCCCCGATCGAGACGCCCCGGCGATGCGGCTCCCACCCATTCCAGGAGACCGCCATGCGCTTTTCCGCTTTCGACTTCGACGTGGTCACCAGCCCCGCGCCCGATGACCCGGAGGGACCCGCCATGACCGAGACCGCCGCGCCGCTTCACGTTCTGTCCACGCTCGGCCTGATGGGCGCGCTGCAAGCCCGGCAAGCCGCGCTGGAGCAAGCGCTCGGCCGCGCGCTCGCGATCGAGTTCGCCCCCACCAAGGTGCTGATCGACCGGCTGGCCGAGGGCGCGCCGGCCGATCTCGCGATCCTGACCGCGGAGGCGGTGGCCGAACTCACCGAGTCCGGCCGCCTCGCGCCGGGCGGGGTGGGGCTCGCGGCCTCGCGGGTGGGGATGGCGCAGGCGCCCGGCCAGGCGCGGCCGGATATCTCCACGCCCGCGGCGCTGATCGCCACCCTGCGCGGCGCCCGCTCCATCGCCTATTCGGGCGCCGGGGCGAGCGGGCTCTATTTCGCCGCGCTGATCGCGCGGCTGGGCATCGCGGCGGAGGTGAACGCCAAGGCCACGGTGATCCCGAGCGGGCTCACCGGCGCGCTGGTGGCGCGCGGGACGTGCGAATACGCGATCCAGCAGATCAGCGAACTGCGCCTGGTGGCGGGGATCGACATCATCGGGCCGTTGCCGGCCGAAGTGCAGACGCCGACGGTGTTTTCCGTCGCCGCCGTGGCGGGCGCGGCGGACCCGGCCGCGGCGGCGCGGCTGATCGCGCTGCTGCGCGGGGCGGAGATGGCGGCGGCGCTGGCGGAGTCCGGGCTGGAGCCGATGGCGTAGCGCGGAAGCGGCGCGGCGCGCTTCGGTTGCGGCGCGGGACGCGGCTG
>JAKAZN010000428.1 GCA_021815835.1 Pseudomonadota bacterium | reverse complement strand
GGAGCGGCTCTGCATGCCGAGGATCCATTGCCGGGCGCGTTCCACCGCCTCGCGATGGGCGGGATCGCCGTTGCGGTCGAGGATCATGCCGACCACGGCGGTATCGTCCACGTCGGGGTAATGGGCGTTGTTGTACTGGAAGGCCCAGCCGCCGGGCGGGGCGTCCGGCTTGCGATAGGCCCAGTCGCCCTTCACGTCGAGGATCTGGCGGGGGATCAGCCAGTCGCACGCGGCGGCGAGGTTCGCATCGCCGGTGCTGCCGGCCTCGGCCAGCGCGTGGGCGGCCAGCGAGGTGTCCCAGACCGGCGAGAGGCAGGGCTGCACGTAGCTTGCCCCCTCGAATCGATAGGAGGCATCGGTGACCAGCTTGCGGACCGAGGCCCAGGCCGTCGCGTAATCCGGATGCTCGGGGCTGTAGCCGAGCGTGTGATACATCATCACCGTGTTGGCCATGGCCGGGTAGATGGCGCCGAGACCGTCCTCGCCGTTCAGGCGCGGGGTGATGAAGTCGATCGCCGCCTGGATCGCGCGTTTGCGGGAGCGGGCGGGGAAATGTCGTTCGAGCGGGCGCAGCGCCGAATCGATCGCCTTGAACAGGTAGCCCCAGTTCGAGCGATAGGGGCCGCGGATATAGTCGGTCACCTGATCGGGCGGGGTGACGAACAGCTCGTCGATCCGCACATTGCGCGGGTTGCGCGCGATGGGGCGCTCGGTCAGCAGCACCAGCAAAGGTGCTATGACGGTGCGCGACCAGTAGCTGATCTTCCAGATGGTGATCGGGAACCAGTCCGGCAGCAGCATGATCTCGACCGGCATGACTGGGCAGGCCCGCCAGGGGACGGCGCCGAACAGGGCGAGCTGGATACGGGTGAAGACGTTGGTGCGCGCCGCCCCGCCGCGGGCGAGGATGGCTTCGCGGGCGCGGCGCATGTGCGGGGCGTCCGGGTCATCGCCGATCGCCTTCAGCGCGAAATAGGCCTTCACGCTGGCCGAGATGTCCATCGCCCCGTCATGGAACAGCGGCCAGCCGCCGGGATTCTGCGGTGAATCGCCCTGGATGCCGCGCAGGAACATGCCGATGCGCGATTCAAGCTCGGGGTCGATCCGGTCGAGGAAATGTTCGAGCAGGACGTATTCCGCCGGGATCGTCGCGTCCGCTTCGAGTTCGTAGACGTAATGGCCGTCCGCGCGCTGTTCCGCCGAAAGCCGCGCATGGGCGCGGCCGATCGCCTGGTCGAGCGCTTCGAAATCGAAAGAGACAGTGTCGAACATCGCTTTCCTATATGCGATTTTGATTTGCCGCGCCTAGAGGTCGCCCCGGAAAATCCGAGGCGGCCTCCGGGCGCGGGGGGCGGCCAGAGCATTGATTTTTCAGGTGTTCGCGGAGAGCCGGCGGCTCGCCCGATCACCCGAAGACGGCGCCGCAACACCCGGTGCGGCGCCCGGCGCTCAGCCCTCGGCGGCGATCAGGCCCCTTGTGCGGCGGGCTAGCCAGGACTGGCTGGGCGGTGCCAGCAACTGGTCGACGGCAGTGGCGCGGGCCACCGTGCCGTCGCGCAGATAGGCCTCGTGCCGGGCCTCGATCGCCTCGGGGTCGTAGAGGTAGTTCACCATCACGCCGAACGATTCGGCGATGCCGCGCGGGCTGGTGTTGCCGAGCCAGTTGATCCGCTCCAGGCGGGCGCCGTTGCCGAGATGGAAGCGGGCCACGGGATCCGGCCGAGCGGCGGCGCGGATCTCGCTCGCGCGCCACGCACCGGTCAGGTACAGCCCGGCAAGGCGCAGCAGCGGCCCGCGCAACGCGGTGGCGAGCGGGGCCTCGGTCCACCATGGGCGTTCCTCGAGCAGCGAAGTGAGCAGGAGCGCATCGCCTTCCGGCGTGGCGTCGGGCTCCGCGGTGCCGCCGGCGGCACGGATGAGGGCTTCGCGTTCATCCGCCGCCAGCAGGGGGGCGGGCGGCGCTTCGAGTACCGCGCGGATCGCGCGGCGCAGGCCGGGCACCGGCGAAAGGGTCGAGAACTTGCGCAGCTTCGGCAGTTCCGCCTGGAGTTCGGCGACGACCTGCTTGATCAGGAAATTGCCGAAGGAGATGCCACGCAGCCCTTCCTGGCAGTTCGAGATCGAATAGAAGATCGCGGTATTGGCGCGGGCGGCGGCCTCCTGCTGGGCCAGTTCGGCGGCGTCGTCATCGGCGGCGGGGGCGAGCAGCGGGCCGATCGCTTCAGCCAGCCCCTTGACCAGCGCGACCTCGACGAAGATCAGCGGCTCGTCCGGCAGGGCGGGGTGGAAGAAGGCGAAGCAGCGGCGGTCCGGCGCGAGGCGGCGGCGCAGGTCGTCCCAGCCCTGGATTTCGTGCACCGCCTCGTAGGCGATCAGCTTTTCGAGAATGAAGGCCGGGGTGCGCCAGTCGATCCGGCGGAGTTCGAGGAAGCCGCGGTTGAACCAGGAGGTGAACAGGTGCCGCAGGTCGGAATCGAGCGGGGCAAGGCTCGGGCGTTTCGGCAGTTCGGCCAGCACCTCGCGGCGCATGTCGATCAGCGCGCCGGTGCCGCCGGGCGCCATGTTCATCCGGCGCAGGAGTTCCTGCCGGGGCGGCTCGGCGGCTGTGGCGAGTGCGGCGGCCGTCGCCGCGTCGGGCGATCCCAGATAGGCGCGGGCGGCGTCCTGGAGGCGGTCCGAGTCCGGCTCGAAGCCGGTGGCGAGGAATTCGCAGAACGTGATCCGCTCATGTGGCGCGAGGCCGCGCAGCGTGCCGAGCAGGGCCGCAGCGAGAGCCGCGCCGGAGGCTTCGCCACGCCCGCCCAGCAGGGCATCGGCCAGAAGCTCCGCTCGCTCGCGGGAGGGAAGATCATCATTCGGCAGATTGACGAAGACGCGCCCGTGCTCGGCGATCGACGACCAGAGGCGTTCGAGCCAGGAGCGGTTGGGGCGATCGTGCGAAAGGGGGGACGTGGCGGACATTTCGGTGCTCCTGCGGCAATCGAAGCCGGATGATACCGGATTGCCGCAGGGGTTGGAACCGAGTTGCGGTCTGGCCTCAGTTGCCTTGCGTGGCGAGGGCGTCGACCCGCGCCTGGGCGGTCAGAAGGCGGTCGGACGCATCGCGCCAGGCGGTCTCGTCCGCCTCGTCGGTCTCGCGCCAGGCCGCTTCGGCGGCGGCGAGTTCGTCGGCCGCCTTGAGCGGGTC
>JAKAZN010000427.1 GCA_021815835.1 Pseudomonadota bacterium | reverse complement strand
CGCGGCGGATGGCGGCGAGCGCGTCCGGGGCGACGCGGGCTTCGAGCCGGGCGGTGCGGGTGGGGGTGGTGGTTGTGCTCATGGCGCCGGGTATGTACGTCGAAGTGCCGGACAATTCAAGGGGGGCGGAAACAGGGAATGCGGCGACGCTACGACGCGGTGTCGGGGGGCAAGTCCTCCAGCGGGCGTCGGGCCGCCGGCGTTGATGGGCCGCGGAGCCGACCGCCAAGGACTTGGTGGCGGTGCGCCGCCAAGGCGCGGGCCGCGCGCGCCCCGCGGGTATGGTCCCGCCGGACGGGCGGGCGGTCAGGCACTGGTGGACGTTTACTCTGCTTTGTTGCCGTCCCGCATGGCCCGCAGGCGGGTGGCGAGCTTCCTGTAGCCGGCCGCGCGCGAGCGCTTCGCACCTTCTTGGGTATCAGCAAGAAGTTCGACAAGGCGGGCAGCGCGTTCGTCGAAAAGAGCAAGCAAGTCCCATTCTCCGGCCCCGCTCAGGCAACGATCAAGCTCGGACGCTATAGAAGCCGTTGGGAACGGCGAAATGCCGCTCAAATACTCAAGATCCAGGAGCGCCGGACCAAGAACTCGAACATGCAGAGGTTTCTCGCGAGGGGGCCAGTCACTGTCGACCAGTTCCATTCCAAGCCAGTCCTGACACACCTGCCCGGTAAGCGGCAGAAACCGGCACCCGCGACTACGGCGTAGGTCATACTGCGCAATCAGGTCCGGCTCATCGCCGGACACGCGGCGCAAGCGGCACCAAACATCTTTTTTGTCCGGCATGATGCCGGACCAACTCTCGTGCTCTTCGTCGGGATGAGAGATCTGGTCATCGAAGCCGATGAACGGGCCCGTCCTATCGTCCTCGATCCAAGAAGGCACACAGCTAAATAGAGAGGCAATGCGCAATGCACCTGTTGGTATCATATCCGGCCCCTCCGGGATGATGCATAGTCGCAATTCCGCTGAATATTGGCCGCCGATAACGGTGCGATTCTCAGGGGGAGCGCGCCCCGATCCGTCCGTACCCGCGTCGGGTTCGATGCATATACGGAATTCACCCCCGACATTCCATTTTCCCAGGACAATCGTCGGATATGGTGGAACCGAGCCATACCAATCGTGCAAATCCCGATCGCCGGACCCTTCATGAAATGAGATCGGCCAATCCAGGCCATCGCTTTTTTCATCGAAATAGACATCAATATCTTGCGGTCTCAATTTATCTGTTGGCCCATGTACGTCCTCGTCATAAAGCACTCTCAGACATGGCCTTGATCGCGCAACTTCCCGGAAATACTCCTGCAAACCATGCTTCGTCGCGACGGCGTCGGCGATCTCCCGCAACGTTCTTCCCAGCGCTTCATATTCCGGCGCTGCTTCCTGGCCAGGCCGCGTTCCCGCCAGCGTCGTCTCCTGGAACACCTCCAGCACCGCCTCGCGCGCATCCCACCCCGCGAGCCCCGCCGCCGCCTCCGCGATCTCCCGATATTTGTGCGGCCGCTTGTTCAGCCGGGCCCTCTCCTTGCGTACTTCCGGCAAGGACGGGTCCAGCGCATATTGCGAGAGATGCTTCGTCGAGTCCGCCTCGGTACCGATCCCGGCTGCGCGCAGGACCTGCGCCTTGCGGACATTTCCCTGTTCCGCCCGATGCAACAGACGCCACAGCGCCTCGGCGGCACGCAGCTGATCCGCCCGCCCCATCAGGGGCCGCGCGCGCAACGCCCGTTCCAGCGCCTCGAAGCGGGCCGCGCGTTGCGCGCGAGCCTCGGCTTCGGCCTCCTGGCCGCTCCCGCGCGGGAGCCGTACCACCTCGCCCATCCCGCCCTCCTCCTAACGCCAGGCGCGCCGGTAGCGGCGCGCCTGAGCGTGCAGCACCGTCACCACAACCCCGTCAGGAGACAGGATCGCGGTTGCCCCGTCCAGGCGTTCGAGCAAGGTCGCCGGATAGCCGCCCTGGCGCAGCCGCCTGGCGCCACGGCGGCTCAAGCTGAGGGCCTCGCACCCGCCGCCCACCCGGATGCCGCAATCGGCGAGGTCCAGCAGCGCCGCCAGCAGCGGCGCGGGGATCCCGCGCTGCTGACAGCGCATGCGCCCGTGTTGGCTGAGATTGCAGGTCGTATCGGTCCGAGACATTCGATCGCCTCCCGTGTCTGTGGGAGGAATGTCTGCCATGAGAGCCGACCGTGCATTCCGCATTCACCGCTGTCGGCGGTGTGTTGCGCGGCGCGTTCTACGGTATCTATCCTGGGGATCTGCGGTATCCTTCGCGGTAACGACGACGCCCGTAACTGCGGGATGCCCCAAGCGTGTGGGAGCGGCGTTTCACCCCCGACCCTTCCGATCTCCCGCCGCCCCCTCTAAGATCACACGACCCGCCCTTCAGGATCCGCGCGCCATGCCTGTTCTCCCCCTCGACCGCCTCGCCGCCCTGGTTCCCGACGGTGCCCTGCTGGCGCTGCCGCCGGACAATTCCCTCACCCCGAGCGCATTCGCCCGCGCCCTGGTGCGTGCCGGCAAGACGAACCTCCGCCTGCTTGGCGTCCCGGTCTCCGGCTACGCCACCGACCTGCTGATCGGCGCCGGTGCCGTCGTGTCGGTGCAATCCTCCGGTGTTTCGCTGGGGGAGGCAGGCTTCGCCCCGCGCTTCACCGCCGCGCTGAAAGCCGGCGCGATCACGATGACGGACGCCACCTGCCCCGCCATCCACACCATGCTGCAGGCGGCGGAAAAGGGCGTGCCGTTCATCCCGCTGCGCGGCATCCTCGGCAGCGACATCCTGGCGCACCGGCCGGATTGGCGGGTGATCGACAACCCGTTCGCCGCTTCGGGCGATCCGATCGTGCTGCTGCCCGCGCTGTCGCCCGACATCGCCGCCTTCCACGCGCTGGAAGCGGATCAGGACGGCAACGTCTATGTCGGCCGCCGCCACGAACTCGCCACCATGGCGCATGCCGCGCGCCGCACTCTGGTGACGGTGGAGCGCGTCGTGCCCGGCAATCTGCTGCAGGACGAACGCCGCGCCGCCGGCACGATCTCGGCGACCTATATCGAGGCCGTCGCGATCGCCGAGCGCGGCGCCTGGCCCGCGGCGCTGCTCGACGAGTACTCGGCCGATCCGGCGCATTACGCCGAATACGCCAGGCTGGCGAAAACCGAGGACGGTTTCCGCGCCTATCTCAGATCGGAA
>JAKAZN010000426.1 GCA_021815835.1 Pseudomonadota bacterium | reverse complement strand
CGCCGGCGTGCGCGGGCGCGGCGCCATCACGTAGAAGCGGGTGGTGTTGTGCGCCGCGTCCTCCACGTTCCGCCGCAGGATTTCCAGCCCGTAGATCTCGGCCGCCAGCGAGGACGCGATCGCCGCTTCCTCCGGCTTGTTCCATTCCGCGACCAGCCGCGCCGCCCCCGCGGTATCGGCCTGCACCACGGGCGTCAGCCCCGCCTCGCGCAGGAAATGGCGCACCTGGCCCAGCGCGACGGGGTGCGAATGCGCCCGCTTCAGCCCCGCCACCTGCGCGCCGCGCGGGGCCAGCAGGCAATGCTCCACCCGCTCGAAATGCTCGCCGATGACGAACAGGCCGGAGCCGGGCAGCAGATGATGGATATCGGGCACCCGCCCGGCCAGGCTGTTCTCGCACGGCAGCATCGCCAGCCCCGCCGCGCCGTCGCGCACGGCGGCGATGGCGGCCTCGAAGCTCTCGCAAGGCAGCGTGGGCAGGTCGGGAAAGACGGTCCGGCAGGCGAGATCGGAATAGGCGCCGGGCAGGCCCTGGAAGGCGATCGGGCTGGTCATCGTTCATTGTCCTCGGCGGCCAGGATGCGGCGGGCGCGATCGAGATCCTCCGGCGTATCGACGCCGAACGGACCATGCGGGACGCGCGCGCAGCCGATCCGCATCCCCGCCTCCAGCGCGCGCAATTGTTCCAGGCCCTCGCGCCGTTCCAGCGGGGATTCCGGCAGCGCGACGAAGCGCGCCAGGGCGGCGCGGCGATAGGCGTAGATGCCGATATGGTGCCAGAGCGGCCCGTCCCCCCACGGGATCGCGGCGCGGGAAAAATAGAGCGCGATGGCGGTCTCCGCCCCGTCGGCGAAGGCGCAGGCGGCCTTGACGAAGGATGGCGTCGCCGCCTCCGTCGCGTCCGCGATCGGGGCGAGCAGGGTGCCGATATCGGTCGCGGGATCGGCCAGCGGCAGCAGGGCGGCGCGAATCGTCGCCGGATCGATGGTGGGAAAATCGCCTTGCAGGTTCACCACCACGTCGAACCGCCCATCCGGATCCAACGTCGCCAGCGCCTGCTGCACCCGGTCGGACCCCGAGGGCAGCCCGGGGTCGGTCAGCACCGCCCGCCCGCCGGCCGCCTCCACGGCCCGGGCGATCGCCGCGTCCCCGCAGGCCACTGCCACCGGCCCGATCCCGGCCGCGGCCGCGCGCTCCATCACCCGCACGATCATCGGCCGGCCGCCGATATCGGCAAGCGGTTTGCCCGGCAGCCGGGTGGAGGCCATGCGGGCGGGAATGACAACGATCGGGTTCATGTGGGGGCAGGCGGGCAGGCCCGCGCGGGTGGATTGCGGCGCAAGATGCGTTTCCCTATGGTGCGTCGCAGCTTAGGAAGGCCCGGGGGCGGGCGCAACGCCGCCCCCCGGGGTCGTCCGCGGCCTGGCATTCGGCACTCGGCGGGGAAGTCGCGACGCATGGACAGTATGGACGTCAACAAGGCGGTCGCCGCGGTGCTGGTCGCCGGGATCGCGTTCTTCATGACCGGGATGATCGGCGAGAATCTGGTCTCCTCCACCCCGGCCAGCAAAGTGGAGATCAAGATCGCCGCCGCGCCGGCCGCCGGGGCGGCCGCCAAGCCCGCCGGGCCGGCGCCGATCGCGCCGCTGCTGGCCGAGGCGGACCTCGGCAAGGGCAAGGCGTTCGTCAATCAGGTCTGCGCCGCCTGCCACAGCCTGAACGCGGGCGGCAAGCCGATCGTCGGGCCGAATCTCTACAACATCGTCGGCGCGCCGCACGATCATGAGGCGGGCTTTGCCTACTCGGACGCGTTGGAGAAGTTCAAGGGCAAGCCCTGGACCTATGACGCGCTGAACGCGTGGCTCTACAAGCCGGCCGCCTATGCGCCGGGCACGCACATGACCTTCGCGGGCATCCCGAACGACAAGCTGCGGGCGGACGTGATCGACTACCTGCACACGCTCTCGCCGCATCCGCTGCCGCTGCCCGCGGTGACCGCCGCGCCCGCAGCCGCCGCGGCCCCGGCGAAAGCCGCCGGCGGACCGGCCGCGCCCGCCGCCTCCGATCTCGATGCGCGGCTGGCCAAGGCCGACGTGGCGAAGGGCAAGCAGTTCGCGAGCGGCGTCTGCGCCGCCTGCCACAGCCTGAACGAGGGCGGCAAGCCGATCGTCGGCCCCAATCTCTGGGGCGTGGTCGGCGGGCCGCACGACCACGAGGCCGGGTTTGCCTATTCCGACGCGCTGGAGAAATTCAAGGGCAAGCCCTGGACCTTCGCCGCGTTGGACGATTGGCTGGCGAACCCGGCGAAATACGCGCCCGGCACGCACATGACCTTCGCCGGCGTGCCGCAGCCGCAGCTCCGCGCCGACGTGATCGCCTATCTGGACACCCTGTCCAAGACGCCGGTGCCCCTGCCGAAGGCCGGAGGGGCGAAATAGAAGCGCCTCCCGACGCATGGGTCGCGGCCGCCGAGGCCGCGGCCGATGCCGCCGGCGCGGCCATCCGCCCGTATTTCCGTGCCCGCCTGCCGGCCGATCTGAAGGCCGATCTCTCTCCCGTGACCATCGCCGATCGCGCCGCCGAACAGGCGATGCGCGCCGTGTTGGCGGCCCGGTTCCCCGCGCACGGGATCGCCGGGGAGGAATTCGGCGCCGACCGGGCGGACGCAAGGCTGTGCTGGGTGCTGGACCCGATCGACGGTACCCGCGCCTTCATCACCGGCCGTCCGGTCTTCGGCACCCTGGTCGCGCTGCTCGATGACGGCGTGCCGGTGCTGGGCGTGATCGACCAGCCGATCACCGGCGAGCGATGGATCGGCCTCGCCGGCCGGCCCACCCGCTTCCGTGGTCCGTTCGGCGGCGTTGCGGGCACGCGGGCCTGTGCGGCATTGGCCGAGGCGGAGCTTTCCGCCACCAGCCCGGCGATGTTCGGGCCCCACCGCCCCGCCTTCGACCGTCTGGCCGGCGCGGTCCGGCGCGTCTCCTGGGGCGGGGATTGCTACGCCTACGGGCTGCTGGCGCTCGGCCAGATCGACGTGATCGCCGAGGCCGACATGAAGCCCTGGGATTGGGCCGCCCTGGTGCCGGTGATCGAAGGCGCCGGCGGGCGCGTCACCGACTGGGCCGGCGCTCCGTTGCGCGCCGATGGGGACGGCCTGGTGCTGGCGGTGGGCGATCCGGCGCTGCTGGGCGCCGCGGTGGATCGCAGAT
>JAKAZN010000425.1 GCA_021815835.1 Pseudomonadota bacterium | reverse complement strand
TCGGCCGCGCGGCGGGCCCATAGCAGCCCGCTCTGGTAGTCCGCCGCGCCGGCTTCATGGCCGGTGAACAGCCCCGAGGCCGGGTGCGCGCCGATCGCAGCGGCGTCCGCGCCAAGGCCCTGGACATAGAGCGCGGCAAGCACCGATTGGGCGGCGACATGGCCGGCCTCGGCCGCGCGGGTCAGCCATCGCACCGCATCGACGCGGCTCGGTGGCACGCCCTGGGCGGCGAGATAGGCGCGACCGACGCGATATTGCGCCTCCTGGTTGCCGGCGGCGGCGGCGCGGGCGAGCAGCCTGAAGGCGGCTTCCTTGCGGTCCTCGGCGAGCAGCCTGTCGGCCTGCCGGAGCCGGCGATCAGCGAGAAATTTTTTCAGCACTGTGCCATCCCCCCGACCGCCTCAGGGCTCTCGGAATCCTTCGGTGAACAGTGGCGCGGCGCGGCCGAGCAGGTAGGTCAGCAGCGTGCGTTTGCCCACCTCCACATCAGCCACCAGCGACATGCCGGGCATCAGGTGGAACTCCGGCGGCAGATTGCGGAATTTCGATTCGCCGATGCTGATCCGGGCGCGGTAATAGCCCTGGTTGTTGAGCGCGGGATTGTCCGATGGCGGGTTGCCGGCGATCGAGCTGGACAGGCCGGTGAGCGCGCGCTGGGCGGATGGCGTGGTGCCGGAATCAGCGGTGAGGAAGCTGTCCGGGCTGATCTGCAGCACGCTGCCCTCGGCGAAGCCGTAGATCTGAGTCCACAGCGTGTCGAGCTTGATCACCACCTTCTGGCCAGGGGCGACGAAACCGATTTCGTCGCCGGGGATCTTGGCCTCGACGGCGAACTGGGTGTCAGCGGGCACCAGCACCATCAACTGCTCGGCGCCCTGCACCACCGATCCGACGGATACTTTCGATACCCATTGCACGGTGGCGTCACGGTCGGCGCGCATCTCGACGAGGTCGCGGCGGCGCTGCGCCTTGACCAGCGCCTCGCGCGCGTCGCTCAGCTTGCGCTGCGCCTCGGTCAGTACCTGGGAGGTTTTGGAACGCCAGTCCTGAAGCTGGTAGTCGCGTTCGTTGATCGCGGCGAGCAGGTCGGCGCGGGCGCTTTGCAGTTGCGCCTGCGCGCTGGCGAGCTGGCGGGCGATTTCGGAGCGGTTGTCCTCGGCGGTCAGCGTGTTCAGCCGGCTGCCGACCTGCATCGATTCGAGCTGCTTGCGCATGGTGGTGATGTCGGAGGCGATGCCCAGGCGGCTCTGATAGCCGGAAACGTCGCTGGTGATCCGCTGCACCGTCTGTTGCAGGCTGGCGATCTTGCTTTGGTATTCGGACATCTGCGAATCGAGGGCGGCCTTGCGTTGCAGATACAGCGCGCGCTGCTGCACGCTGTCGGCGTCAGTGCCGACAGGGTCGTACGGTGTGCCGGCCAGTTCGGCACGCGCACGGTCCACCTCGGCGCCGTAGCTGCGTGCCTGTGCCTCGTACATGGTGGTGTCGGACTGGGTGAAGGTGGGGTCGAGCCGGGCGAGCAGGTCGCCTTCATGCACCTGCTGGCCTTCATGCACGTTGATCGAGCGCACCACCGAAATTTCGAGCGGCTGGATGACGATGGTGGGGCTGAGCGCGATCACCCGGCCGGGCGCGGTGACCACGCGGTTGATCGGCATGAAGGCGATCACCGCCATGCAGGCCAGCACCATGGCGCTGACCAGCATGCCGATGCTGTTGGCGATCGGCGAGACCGGCGTGACGATGATGCCGGCCGTGGCGGACTGGAATTCCAGCACCGCATCGGCGGAATCGGCGGGGATCGGCAGGTTGCGCGGCACCAAGGCTCCGCTGCTCGCACTCATGGCATGGTGTCCTTGACCGGGTCGGCGCGTTCGATGGTGATCTGGGCCTGCATCAGGTGGCGTCAATCATCGCCCTGGGCGAGTATTGGCCCCGGTGCGCTGCGGCCCTGCGGGTCCAGATGGCGGTTCTGCTGCAACCACAACTGACGGTAGATCGAACTGCGTTCGACCAGCGCCTTGTGCGGCCCCAGATCGACCACCTTGCCGCGATCGAGCACCAGGATGGCATCGCAATCCACCAGCGAGGACAGCCGGTGCGACACCACGATCATGGTGCGGCCCTTGGCCAGTCGCGCGAGATTGGCGTTGACCAGGGCCTCGCTTTCCGGATCGAGCGCGCTGGTGGCCTCGTCCAGGATGAGGATGCGCGGGTCGGAGATGATCGCGCGCGCGATCGCCAGCCGCTGCTTCTGCCCGCCCGAGAGGTTTGGCGAGCCCTCCTCGATCCAGGTGTCGTAGCCCTGCGGCAGGCGCTCGATGAATTCCTCGGCGCCGGCCATCCGCGAGGCGCGCACCACATCGTCGAGCGTGAGGCCCGGTCGGTTGGCGATGATGTTGTCGCGCACCGAGCCGCGGAACAGGAAATTATCCTGCAACACCACGCCGAAGCTGCGGCGCAGATGCGTGAGGTTGATTTCGCGCAGATCGACGCCGTCGATCTTGATGAAGCCGGTATAGTCACGGTTGATGGCCTGCAACAGCCGCGTCACCGTGGATTTGCCCGAGCCGCTGCGCCCGACGACGCCGAGCGTGGAGCCGGCCGGCACCTCGAACGTGAGGTCCTCCAGCGCGGGCTGGCGCGACAGCGGGTAGGTGAAGGTGACGTCCGAAAAGCTGATCGCGCCCTCGAAGCGCGGACGCAGGCCGCGATCCGCGCCGCGGGTCTCCGGCGGCTGGTTGAGCACGTTGCCCACGATCGCGACCGAGGCGTTGACCTGCTCGAACTCCTCGGCGAGATGGGCCATCGAGATCAGCGGCTGGGCGACGCGCGCGCCGAGCAGCATGAAGGCGATCAGCGCGCCGACATCGACCTCGCTCGCGCCGGTCAGGATCATGTAGGCGCCGATCAGCAGGATGCCGCGCTCGATGAAGCGCTCCACCGGCAGCGAGATCGCCATCGGCCAGCGCGCCAGCCGGCCGGATTTCAGCCGCAGCGTGGCGGCGTCGGCGACGCGCTCATCCCACAGGTCCTTGCGCGATTGTTCGAGCGCCAGCGATTTCACCGTGCGGATGCCGTAGACGGTTTCCACCATCACCGAGCCCTTGGCGCTTTCGGCCTGGATCACCTTGCCGGTGAGCACGCGCAGGGCCGGCAGGAAGGCGGCGATCACCAGTGCCACCACCACCGAACCGGCGATGACGAACCAGGTG
>JAKAZN010000424.1 GCA_021815835.1 Pseudomonadota bacterium | reverse complement strand
CCTTCGGTCACACCGGTCCGCAAACCGCGCAGCGCTTGCTGAACCCGGCGCCCTGCCGCGCCACGATCCAGGCCTGCAGCGCGCTCTTGTCGGTCGCGCATGCCTTGATATAGGCGCGGGAGGTGAATGGGCCGCCTTCGGTGCGTAATGTTGGACGGCTGATTGTCCAACATGTCGCGCGATGCAGGACCGCGTAGGCTGGGTCGGGTCGCCGCCGCAGGTTGACCACAAGCCCACCCGGATGCTCGGACAGCCAGCGCAGATAGGGTGCCTCGTCCGTACCGTCCGGGTTGTCGAACAGCGTTACGGTCATCGGGCGGACCGATCGGTTGCCGCGCGAAGCAAGCCCAGGACGTAGGTCGAATTATGTGACAGATCTACTATGCGGGACCGGCTGAAGTCTCCAGTGATGTAGCGATCCCAGATCACGCCGATCCTGGTGCAGTCTCCCTTCGAGATCCGGCGAGGCATTCGCATACGCGCGCCCGAGACCGTCACCGAAGTATCGTCCACGGCGTCGATCCGGAACATGCCGCCAGTGTAGCCGCGCGCGGCACCCCAGCAGCGGCACCCCAGCATCGGACCGAACTGCCGGGCACGGCGGCCTGCGTCACGCTATTCCACAACCTCTCGACATCGGTCGGCATGTCCGTTGCTCCCGGGCCGGTGTCCGCGCGTGGGTTGCCGGAAACACCGTGGGGGGAGGATACTCCCGGTGACGCTACAAAACCATGTCACGCGCGCCACGCGGGACCGAACCAGGGAGAAGACCCATGTCCGACAACCCCCGCGCCGCCGCCGGCCGCGCCATGCGCCGCAAGCTCATGGGCGCGGCCTACGCCGACCGCCTCGATGCCACCGTCTATGACGATCCCATCATGAAGAAATTCGGCGAGGTCACGGTCGAGAACATTTTCGGCGCGCTCTGGACCCGCCCCGGCCTCGACCTGAAGACCCGCACGTTGATCGTCGTCGTCTCCGACACGGTGATGGGCCGCGAGGCCGAGCTCGCCATCCATCTTCGCATGGCCCGCAACCAGGGCTGGTCCGAGGACGAACTGGTGGAAGCGATGCTGCACCTGCAAGGCTATATCGGCGCGCCGCTGGTGCGCGAGGCGCTGATCGCCGCGCGCAAGGTGTTCGCGGAGCTGCGCGCGGAAGCCTGACCCGATGGAGGACCCGATCGCGCGCGCCGAGGCGCTGCGCCTGCGCGCCGAAGCCGAGGCGGACGCCGCCCTCGCCGCCGAGGCGGTCGCGATCCTGCGCGAGATCCCCCGCGCGCGGGAAGCCGAGATCGCGCTGCCCCTGATCGCCGCGCTGCGCGCCGTGGGCGCGCTCGCGGACGATCTGGACGCGCTCGATTCCGCCGTGGTCCTGGCGCGCGATGCGGTGCGCCGGACCGCGGCGCCGCGCGCCTTCGCCGCCCTCGGCGCGGCGCTGACGGTGCTCGGCGAACGCGCCGGCGATCCCGACATGCTCGCCGAGGCGCTGGGCGCCTACGAAGCCGCCGGGACCGGGTTCGAAACGACGGGCGCGGCCGTGGATGCCGGACGGATGGCGCGCAATCGCGGCGCGGTGCTGACGCTCCTGGCCGGCGCGCTCGACGATCGCAGCCTGCTGATCGAGGCCGCCAGCCTGTTGCGCGACGCACGCGCGGCCTTCCTGCGTCTGGCGGCCGTGGCGGAGGCCGGGCTGGCGGCGGAAAATCTCTGTCATACCCTGCGGCTTCTGGGCGAGCGGAACGGCGATCCGGCGTTGCTCGCCGAGGCCGCCGCCGCCGGCCGGGCCGCGCTGGCCGCGCTCGCCGATCCCGCCCCGCCGCGGGCGCGGGCGATGGCGGAGACCAACCTCGCCAACGCGCTGCTGGCGCTGGGCGGGCCGCACCGGACGGAGGCACTGAGCCTCTATCGCGCCGCGCTGGCCCGGCTCGACGGGCCGGGCCTCGCGGGGCAGCGGGCCAGCCTGCGGCATAATCTGTGGCGGGCGGAACGGGCGGGCTGATTCGGGCGGCCGAGAAGAAAATTTCTTCTTCGCTCCCCGCCATGGCATCGACTATGCTTCCTCCGGGTCTCCGGGAGGAAACGCACGATGTTCGACCTCGATCGCTTCATCGCCGATTG
Organism: Pseudomonadota bacterium; assembly: GCA_021815835.1. GTDB lineage: Bacteria > Pseudomonadota > Alphaproteobacteria > Acetobacterales > Acetobacteraceae > JAJZVS01. Next base: position 1,096 of record JAKAZN010000424.1, on the reverse strand, counting down.
CGAAGCCGCCGTGGCGGAGACCGGCGATCATACCGCGGTGCGCGAGGTCCTCGCCCGCGCGGTGGCCGACCCCGGGGCGGTGCTGGCCCGGCTCGGGGAACCGCGGCGCGCCGGGATCGGCGTGCTGCACCGCTCCAGGCACGTGACCATCCTCAATTTCACCTGGGGTCCGAGCATGTCCTTCATGCCGCACGATCATCACATGTGGGCGGTGATCGGCCTCTATACCGGGCGGGAGGACAACATCTTCTGGCGCCGCGTGCCGGACGCGCCCAACCGGCTGGAGGCGGCCGGGGCACGCTCGGTCGGCCCGGGGGAGACCTGCCCGCTCGGCGCGGACATCATCCATTCGGTGCTGAACCCCCTGCCCCGGCTGACCGCCGCGATTCATGTCTATGGCGGCGATTTCCTCAAGCAGGCGCGCAGCGAATGGGATCCGGAATCGCTCACCGAGCGCGACTACGATCCCGACAAGGCGCGCCGGATGTTCGAGGCATCGAACCGCTTCCTGGCGGCCTGAACGCCGCCCGCGCTGGATTTTGCCGCGTCCCCGGCCCATCTTCCCGCCAGGAGGACCACCCCATGGCTCAAGAACCCGCCGCCCCCGGCACCCGTATCGACATCGTCTCCGACGCGATCTGCCCCTGGTGCCTCATCGGCAAGCGCCAGCTCGAGCGCGCCCTGCCGGTGCTCGCCGCCGAGGGGCTGCGCTTTTCCGTCCAGTGGAATCCGTTCCAGTTGAATCCCGACATGCCGCGCGAGGGCGTCGTCCGCGCCGCCTATCGCGCCGCCAAATTCGGCAGCGCCGAACGGGGCGCGCAGCTCGACGCCCGCGTGACCGAGGCCGCCGCGCAGGCCGGCCTCGCGTTCCGGCTCGATCGCATCGTGCGCACGCCCAACACGATCGACGCCCACCGGCTGATCCGCCTGGCCGGCGAACGCGGCGTGCAGGACGCGGCGATGGAGGCGGTGTTCACGGCCTATTTCCTCGACGGACGCGATATCGGCGATGCCGCGGTGCTGGCCGATTGCGCCGCCGCCGCCGGGATGGACCGCGCGGAGACGGCGGCGTTCCTCGCGGGGGCGGAGGGAGAGG
>JAKAZN010000423.1 GCA_021815835.1 Pseudomonadota bacterium | reverse complement strand
TGCCGGAACCGAACATAGGGCGATGCCGCGCCCGAAGGCAGGGGGTACCCCAATGGCCACCGACAATCCCGCCCCAAGCCCGGCCCTGGCGGCGCGGCTGCTGCTGCGCGCGGCGCGCGTGGGGTGCCTGGCGACCGCCGATGCGGGCCAGCCCTTCGCCTCGCTGGTCACGCCGGCGGCCGCTGCGGACGCGACGCCGTTTCTGCTGCTGTCGGACCTGGCCGCGCATACCCGCCATCTGCGCGCCGATCCGCGCTGCACGCTGCTGGTGACCGGGACGGCGGCGGAGCCGAACCCGCAGACCGCGCCGCGCGTGAGCGTGACGGCCGTGGCCGAGATCGCCGACGATCCGGCGTTGCGCGCCCGGTTCCTGGCGGTTCACCCGTATGCGGCCCAATACGCCGGCTTCGCGGATTTCCATCTGTGGCGACTACGGATCGAGGCGGCACTGTATGTCGGCGGCTTCGCCGCCGCGTTCCGGGTGCGGGCGGCGGATCTGCGTGCCGATCCGGCCGCCGCGGCGGCGATCGTGGCGGCCGAGGCGGCGATCATCGCCCATTGCAACCAGGACCACGCGGATGCGCTGGCCGCGATCGCCGGCGTTGCCGGGGCTTGGCGGATGGTGGGGGTGGATCCCGAGGGGTGCGACCTCTCGGACGGCACGGCGTCACGACGGATCGCCTGGTCGCTTCCGGTAGCGGACGCGGGCGGTGTGCGTGCGGCGCTGGTAGGGTTGACGCGGGCGATCAGCCCAGCAACCCCCGTCCCGCCAGATTCCGCATCAGCGCCGCCACCCCGAACGTCCAGGGCGCGCAGGCATCCGTAGGGGCCATCCGGTTCACCAGCCGCCCCAGACCGGGGGCCGCAATGGTCACGATATCCCCCGCGTGATGGGTGAATCCCTGCCCTGGCCCGTCACGGTCCTGGATCGGCGCGAACATCGTGCCCAGGAACAGCACCGCCCCGTCCGGATACGGGTGATGCGGGTTCAGCATCTGCGCCACCAGATCCGCCGGATCGCGGCTGATCCGCGCCAGCGCCGAACTGCCCGACAGCCGGAACCCGTCGGTTCCCGCCACCTCCAGCGTCACCGTCGTAGAGCGGATCGCGTCCAGGCCGAATCCGGCATCGAACAGGCGCAAAAACGGCCCGATCGCGCAGGAAGCATTGTTGTCCTTCGCCTTGCCCAGCAGCAGCGCCGATCGCCCCTCCACGTCGCGCAGGTTCACATCGTTGCCCAGGGTGGCGCCGACGATCCGGCCGGTGGAGGCGACCGCCAGCACCACTTCGGGCTCCGGGTTGTTCCATGCCGAGGCGGGATGGATCCCCGCCTCCATCCCGGTTCCCACCGCGGCCATCGGCTGGCATTTGGTGAAGATCTCGGCATCGGGGCCGATGCCCACTTCCAGATACTGGCTCCATGCCCCCTGCGCGGTCAGCACCGCTTTCAGCCGCGCCGCCTCGGGCGAGCCGGGACGCAACTGCGCCAGATCGTCACCCACCAGACGCGTGACCTCGGCGCGGATCGCGACCGCGGCCGCTGCGTCGCCGCGCGCCTTCTCCTCGATCACACGTTCCAGCAACGATATCGCGAAGGTCACTCCGGCGGCCTTGACCGCCTGCAGATCGATCGGGGCGAGCAGCCAGGGGCGGGCGGGATCGCGCGCCTCGGGCGGCGTGTTGGCGAGGATCGCGGCGAGCGGCCCGAGCGGGACGCCCGGCGCGGCGCGCAGCGCGGCGGCAGGATCGGGCGATTCGCACAGGTCGCGCAGGGTGGGGAAGTGCGCCGAGATGTCGAACAGCGCGCCGTCCCGCACGGCGACCACCGAAGGCCCGCCCAGATCGGGGCGCCAGACCCGGCCGGCCAGGGCCGCTTGCGCAGCGTCCTCGGGCAGCGCCGGTTGCAGTGCCTCGGCCAATCCGTCCATGGTCCCCTCCCGGCGCGACCCCGCGCGCTTATATCGCTGCGGGTATAGAGAGCCTCGGCAAGGGAGAAAACCATGGGTCTGTTCGGCGGCACGAAAAGCAAGGACGACAGCTACCCGGTCAGCATGACCGAGGCGGAGTGGCGCGCCCGCCTGACCCCGGCGCAGTTCAAAGTGCTGCGCGAGCATGGCACGGAACGTGCCGGGACCAGCCCGTTGAACGCCGAGAAGCGCCCCGGCATGTTCCGATGCGCCGGTTGCGGGCGGCCGGTCTTCGCCGCCGACGCCAAATTCGAGAGCGGAACCGGCTGGCCGAGCTTCACCGCGCCGCTGCCCGAGGGCGTCGGCACTTCCGAGGACCGCAGCTTCTTCATGTCCCGCACCGAGGTGCATTGCGCCGGCTGCGGCGGGCATCTGGGCCATGTGTTCCCCGACGGCCCCGCGCCCACCGGGCAGAGATTCTGCATGAACGGGGACGCGCTCGACTTCGCCCCGGCGGATGCTGCGAAAAAATAACGCTTCCGGGCGGGGCTTCCGTTGCGAGCTTGATCCAGATCAATGCGTGCCGAGCGGGCGGGTGGTCTTGTCCCGCCATCGGCGCGATCGCACGCCGACGCTTGCGTTTCCTCCCTGAACTTGGCGGCGCCTTCGCGGGCGCCGCCTTTTTCTTGTCCGCCGCACGCCGCGCTTGCGGCTTGATGCCGGAACGGGAACACTGTCCCCGGGACAGAACGAGGCGCGTCCGCGCAGCCTTGCCCCGCGCCCGGTCTGACGGCGATGCACCCGAACAGGAGGCTGATACGACCATGCGACTGAAACGACGGAGTTTTCTCGGCGCCGCAGCAGCCGCGGCTGCGACATCCGGCTTGGCCACCCCGGCGCTTGCCGCCGGCGAGTCGAAACAGGTGCTCAAATTCGTCCCGCAAGCGAATTTGACCTCGCTCGACCCGATCTGGACCACCGCGGCCGTGACCGCCGAGCACGCCTATTACGTGTTCGACACGCTGTACGGCGTGGACGCCCATTTCCGCCCACATCCGCAGATGGCGGCGGGGCACACCGTTTCCGCGGACGGCAAGACCTACACGATCAAGCTACGCCCGGGCCTCACGTTCCATGACGGCTCCAAGGTCACCGCGACCGATTGCGTGGCCAGCCTGAAGCGCTGGGCCGCGCGCGACACGTTCGGGGTCACGGTCGCGGGGTTCGTGACCGCTTGGGAAGCGAAGGACGACCTGACCCTGGTCGTGCATCTGAAGCAGCCGTTCCCGCTGCTGATCGACGCGCTGGCGAAACCG
>JAKAZN010000422.1 GCA_021815835.1 Pseudomonadota bacterium | reverse complement strand
ATCGCGCCCCGGGGGATCGCGCCCCGGGGGATCGCGATGGTCGGGGTGGAGCCGCGCTGGGGGTATTTCGATCTCCCGCGCGCGGCGATAGCCGGTCAGGTCGGCGTGCTGGTGCGCAGCCTGCGCCGCGCCGGCCCGCCGAATGCCGCGCCCTGGGCCTCGGTCCAGGCGCTGGGCACCGTATGGCGCCGGCGCGGGGGGGCGAAGGTGGAGGGATTCCGGCTGTATCGCGTGGTGGGCCGCCCCATGGCGGACGGGGCGGGCCCGGCGGTGCCGGCGGCGGTGCTGCCTCGGCCGTAACGCGCCGCGCTACGGCGCCCCCAACCGCTCGATCTGGGCCTGGCTGCGCAGATCCTGTTGGAACTGACGTGACAACAGATCGACCCGGCCGGACAGAATCTGCAACCGGATCTCCTGCGGCGTGAGCTGGGCCACGTTCTTCTGATCGCGCGAGCAGACGATCAGAACCGCGATCCCGTCCGGCGCGATCACGGGCTGCGTCGCCTTGCCCGCCGGCAGGGTGGTGAGCATCTGGCGGAAGGCCGGCGGCTGGACGTGAGCCAGATCGATCGGCCCCGGATCCGCCGGGCGTGGGGAGTGGTCGGCGATCGCCACCTGCTCCATCTGCGCGCAACTGGTCACGGTGGCGCTGATGTGATGGGCCTGCTGCAAAGTCGCGAGCTGCTGCGGCGTCGGCGCGGCGGGATTGAGCGGGCTCGCGAACGGCAGGAACACCTGCCGCGCGGTCAGCACCGTGCGCACGTCCTGTCCGGCGACCCGCTTGTCGATCAGGGTGACGATGTCGATCCCGCCCGGCACGTCGATCGGGTTGCTGATGGCGCCGGTCGGCATCTGCGCGACGATGGCGGCGACCGATGGGTCGAGTTGGTTCGCCTCCACCCAGCCGAGATCGCCGCCCACCAGCGCGGTCTGGCTCTGGCTGAACTGGGCGGCGGTGACCGCGAACGGGGCGCCGGCGCGCAGCTCGCCGATCACGGTGTTGGCGAAGCCCTCGGCGTCGGCGCGGCTGCGTCCGCCTTCCACGGGGATGAAGATTTCCGCGACATGGTATTCGGTCTGGCCGATGCGCTGGGCGAGCAGCGCCTGGCGCGCCCGCACCGCGGCGTCGCTGACATTGCCGCGCGTGCCGAGCTGCTCGCGCAGCAGCTGGGTCCAGCCGAGCTGGGTGCGGATCTGATCGACCAGGGTGGTGAAGCTGACGCCGGCCTTCGCGAGCCGGGCCTTGAGCGCGCCGGGGGGCATGCCGTTGCGCTTCTCGATGGCGCCGATCGCATCGGCGATCGCCTTGTCGGGCACCACGATATGGGCGCGCTCGACCGCCTGCATCCGGATCTTCTCGTCGATCATCTGCCGCGCGATCTGCGGCTTGAGCCGGGCGAGCACGTCGGGCGACGGTTTCAGCCCGGCGGAGAGCGCGAACAGCCGGACCCGGTTATCCACATCGATGTTGGTGATCGGGGCGGCGTTCACCACCGCGACGATGCGCACCGCCGGCAGCGCCGGGGCAGGCGCGATCGGCGGCGGCGCGGTCCGCGCGCCGGCGGCGAGCGCGACCGGGGCAGCGAGCGACAACGCCGCGGCGAGCGGGGCGGCAAGGCGAAGCGAGGTCAACATGGCGGGCTCTGTCTCATAATGCGCGGAAGCCGAACTGGCCGATCGTCTTGAAGGTGATCTGGAGCAGCGCCGTCGTGGCGCCGCCATAACCCGCGAGCTCGGTATAGCGGCGATAGAAGCGCAAATCCAGGATCAGGCATTCGTTCTCGAAGATCAGGTCGCCGCCGGCGGCGACCATCTGGTTGCGCGCGAGGTCGCGCTGGGCGAAGCCGCGCAGGCGATAATGCCCCCAGGCGGCGCTGAGCCCGACCACCGCCTCGTTGCGCGGGAAATAATAGGATGACCCGGCAGGGGGCGGCTGCCCCTGGTCGTAGAAATAGTAGGGATCGAAGGTGGTGTAGATGTAGCCCCCGGTGACCTGCAGATGCGGCCCGCCGATGGCCGCCGTCGCCTCGGTGTAACGGGTGTCGAGCGTGCGGCGATCGAGCCGGGTGCGATAGGTGAGCGAGAGCCAGGAGGCCGGCGTGAAACTGAGCCGCCCGACGATATCGGACACCCTGCCGTGCAGGCCGGAACCAGCGGGGAAGACCGGATCCGGCGCCGTGCGATAGGACTGGCCGATCAGCCCGTCGAGCACGGTGCCGTCCAGATACCACGCCCCATGCAGCGCGAGATTGAGGCGCGTGCCCCCGTCCAGGCGATCCACCCCGGGAAAGCGGTTGAAGCCGAACAGATTGGCATCGGTGAAGGCGAAGCTGAAACTGTCCTCGTTCGGGTAGCGGATGTTCTGGTTGCGGCCGACCGGCGGGCCGACCACCAGCTCGGCCATCGGCTCGATCACCTGCGTGCCCCAGGCGCCGGACGCGCGCATGAACGGCCAGCGGAAATCGAGCGCCATCTGTGGTTCGGCGCGTGCCGCGTCCACCCGGGAGGTGGGGCCAAAATTCGGTTGCTGGTTGAACTGCGTCGCGTTGTAGGCGAGCGCGTCGAGATGCAGCTTCAGGGTCCAGAGATCGCCAAGCCGGCCGACGAAGGGACGATCCCAGTCCAGGCTGAGCCGGCCGCGGCGCGTGTTCGTCCCCGTGGTGCGCAGCACGTTGAAGAACCCGGCGGCCACCGAAAGCCGCCCGCCCAGCGCGTCCGGCAGGCCGAAATAGCGATAGCGCAGATGCGGCAGCACCACCGGCAAGGTGCTGTCGGCGACGGCCGTCGTATCGAGCGCCTGGTAGAAGCGCGCATCGAGGCGCGCATAGGCGCCCTCGCCGAACCCCTCGGCGTAGATCTGGCTTGCCAGCACCGTGCTGTCGGCGCCGATCGCGTTGCTCAGATGGAAATCGTTGACGTAGTTGGCGGAGGTGGCACGGTTGAAATTGAAGCCCCAGCGCCAGGTGTCGTTCAGGTCGAACAGCCCGCTGCTGTAGATGCTGGCCTGCGCCGAATGGCTGAAATAGCCAAGGGAGCCGTTCAGCAGCAGGGTCCCGCTGTTGAACCGGCGGCGATATTCGACATCCAGGTTGGGCCCGGCCTTACTGGTCAGCATCGGCGTGATGGTGGCGTCCGACTGGTCGTCGATCACCTGATACCAGGGCTGGGCGAAGAACGTGCCGATCTGCGAATTGATGCCGAAGGAGGGGATCAGGATTCCGCTCG
>JAKAZN010000421.1 GCA_021815835.1 Pseudomonadota bacterium | reverse complement strand
AAATAGACCCGTCCTCCCCGTTCCTGGGCGGCGAGGAAATCTTCACGCCCGATGCCACATCGGGGGCCGGTGCAGGGAGTCTCTCCCGCGAAGCGAGAGAGCTGGCGTTGGCGTCAGGCGCCTTCGCGCACCACCGGATTGGACAGCACGCCGATCCCGCTGATCTCGACCTCGCACACATCCCCGTGCTTCATGTTCTCGCACTCGCCCTCGGTGCCCATCCACACCATGTCGCCGGGATACAGCGTGAGGTATTTCGTCATCGCCACCAGGAAATCGACCACCCCGAAGACCATGTGGTTGGTGTGGAACTCGATGATCTGCCGTCCGTTCAGCCGCACCTTGGTGACCAGGTCCTCCAGCTTCACGTCGGTCTCGATCCACGGACCCATCGGCTTGAACGTGTCGGTGTTCTTCGATCGGAACATGGTGCGGTCGGATTTCTGCCAGCTACGCTCCGACACGTCGTTGCCGATGGTGTAGCCGAGCACCGCGCCCAGCGCGTTCTCCCGCGTCAGGTGCTTGCATTTCCGCCCGATCACCGCGACCAGCTCGCCCTCGTACTGCACCTTGTCGGTGGCGTCGGCGGGAATGACGATCGGATCGCCCGGGCCGATCAGCGCGTTGTTGGCGCGATAGCCGATCTCCGGATGGGTGGGCAGGTTGGGCGGCTGGCCGATCTTGGCCGCGACCGCGCGGACATGCTCGGCGTAGTTCATCCCGCAGGCATAGAAGGTGGGCGGAATCACGGGCGGCAGCAGCTTCGTCTCCGCCAGCTTCATGTGGCTCCCGGTGCGTTCCCAGGTGGCGAAGGGGGAGCCGCGGACGGGGATCAGCGTCTCCCCCTCGACGATGGCGTAGCTCGGCGTGCCGGCGTGATCGATACGGGCCCAGCGCATGGCGGCGTCTCCTCCTTCGGTTGGCGCCGACGCTAGCAGGGGGAGGCGGGGTGGGAAAGCGCGGGGCGGACCGCCGTGCCGGTCAGCAGGCGCACGCCGAACCAGCCCCAGTAGATGCGATGATGGCGGATCAGCCCGTCGGCGATGTCCATCACCTCGACGATATCCACCTGTTCGCCGTCCGGCGTGGCACGCGGATATTCCCAGATCAGCAACGACCCGAGGCTCGCCCATTGGCCGCTGCGCCACCAGCGGACCAGGTCGTTGGGGCGGCGCCGCGCGCCTTCGGTGAAGAAGCGGGCGAGGTCGGCGCGGCCGCGCAGCACGCCGTCGGGCTTGTCGTCCAGGATCGCCGGCACCAGCGGGCTTTCCAGCACCGCGTCCGCCGCATAGAGCGCCAGCAGCGCCGGCGTGTCGCGGGCGCGCGCGGCGTCGTGCCAGGCGGTGAAGATGGCGGCGTGGGCGGGGTCGTTCATGGTCCTGCTCCGTGTCTGCCCGGCCGTTCTGCGCCCTGGACAGCGACGCATGGTTCAGGAATGGTGGAACCATGCGTATCGAGCCCGACATCGCCACCCCCGCCGCCCTGATCGGCGATCCCGCCCGCGCCGCCATGCTGACCGCGCTCGCGGACGGCACCGCGCGCCCGGCCGGGGAGCTGGCCGAAATCGCCGGGCTGTCGCGCCCGGCGGCGAGCGCCCATCTCGCCCGTCTGGTCGGCGGCGGCCTGCTGGTGGTCGAACAGGAGGGCCGGCATCGCTACTACAGCCTCGCCGGCACCGGCATCGCCGCGGTGCTGGAGGAGCTCGCCCGCTTTGCCGGCCCGCCGGCGCGCCTCGCCGCCCCGAGCGGCCGCCCGACCGGCGCGCTGCGCTTCGCCCGCAGTTGCTACGACCACCTGGCCGGAGAGGTCGGCGTCGCGCTGGCCGCCGCCCTGGCGCGGGACGGCGTTTTGCGTCCCGGGGAGGGCAAGACCCTGAGCATCCCGCGCGCCGGACGGGCGCGGCTGATCGCGGTGTTCGGGATCGATCCCGAAACGCTCACGCCGGGCCGGCACGGCATCGCCTGTCGCTGCCTCGATTGGACCGAGCGGCGCTGGCATGTGGGCGGCCCGCTCGGATGGTGGATGGCGGAACGGATGCGGTTGTCCGGCTGGATCAGGCGCGCGGCGAACTCCCGCGCCATCGCGCTGACGCGCACGGGGGAGAAGGCGCTGGCCCGGGAATTCGACTTGCGCTTCATCCCGCCGGCGGGGCCTGTCCGACCCGTTCCAGCCGCAACCGCCGCAAGCGCAGCGCGTTCGTCACCACGGAAAACGAACTGAGCGCCATCGCCGCCGCCGCGATCACCGGGCTCAGCAGCACGCCGAACCACGGATACAGCACGCCCGCCGCCACCGGCACGCCGACCGCGTTGTAGATGAACGCGAAGGCCAGGTTCTGGCGGATATTGCGCATCGTCGCCCGGCTCAGCGCGCGCGCCCGCGCGATGCCGATCAGATCGCCCTTGACCAGGGTGATGCCGGCGGACTGGATCGCGACTTCCGTGCCGGTGCCCATGGCGATGCCGATATCGGCCTCGGCCAGCGCCGGCGCGTCGTTCACCCCGTCGCCCGCCATCGCCACCACCCGGCCCTGATCGCGCAGCCCGCGGATCGCCGCACCCTTCCGGTCGGGCAGCACGTCGGCGATGATCTCGGTGATGCCCAGCGCGCGCGCCACCGCCTCGGCGGTGCGCCGGTTGTCGCCGGTCAGCATGACGATGCGCAGCCCCTCGGCGCGCAGCGTGTCGAGCGCGGCGCGCGCGCCGGGCTTGATCGGATCGGCGATCGCGATCACGCCGGCCGGCGCGGCATCGATCGCGACGAACAGCGCCGTCGCGCCATCCGCCCGTAGCGCGTCGGCCGCCGCGCCGAGCGCGCCCGGCGCCACGCCCGCCGCCTCCATCAGCCGCGCGTTCCCCAGCGCGACCGCCCGCCCATCGATCCGCCCGCGCACGCCTTGCCCGGTGACCGAAACGAAATCGGCGGGCTCGGACAGCGCCAGCCCGTGCTCCGCCGCCGCGCGCAGCATCGCGCCCGCCAGCGGATGCTCGCTCGCGCGTTCCAGGCTTGCCGCGAGCCGCAGGATGTCGTCCTCGGCAAACCCCGCCGCCGCGACGATCCGCACCACGCGCGGCTTGCCCTCGGTGAGCGTGCCGGTCTTGTCGGCAACCAGGGTATCGACCTGTTCCATCCGTTCCAGCGCCTCGGCCGATCGGATCAACACGCCCACCCCGGCGCCCTTGCCCACGCCGACCTGGACGGACATCGGCGTGGCCAGGCCCAGCGCGCAGGGACAGGCC
>JAKAZN010000420.1 GCA_021815835.1 Pseudomonadota bacterium | reverse complement strand
GGCCGGGCTGGCCGCCGCGCTGGCCCTCGCCGAGGCCGGCCGGGCGGTGACGATCCACGAATCCGGCCCCGCCGCCGGCGGGCGCTGCCGCTCCTACGCGGACCGCGAACTGGGCCTCACGCTCGACAACGGCAACCACCTGCTGCTCTCGGGCAATCGCGCGGCGATGGATTATCTCGGCCGGATCGGCGCGCGCGCGAGCCTGACCGGACCGGACGCGCCGTGTTTTCCGTTCCTCGACCTCGCCTCCGGCGCGCGTTGGGTACTGCGGCCCAATCGCGGGCGGATCGGCTGGTGGATCGCCTGCCCATCCCGCCGCGTGCCGGGGACGCGGATGGTCGATTACCTGCACCTGCTGCCACTCGCCCGCGCGACCGACGACCGCAGCGTGGCCGAGTCCGTGCCGGATAACGCGCTGTTCCGCGCCCTGATCGCCCCGCTCGCCATCGCCGCGCTGAACACCCAGCCCGAACAGGGCCTGGCCCGGCTGCTCGGCGCGGTGCTGCGGGAGACCTTGCTGGCCGGCGGCGCGGCCTGCGTGCCGCTGGTCCCGCGCGTCTCGCTGGCGGCCTCGCTGATCGACCCCGCGCTCGCCAGCTTGCGCGCGCGGGGGGCGACGATCCGCCTGGGGCGGCGGATCGCGGCGCTGGAGATCGCGGACGGGCGCGTGACGATGCTGCGCACCACGGAGGGCGACGTGGCGCTCGGCGCGACCGATAGCGCGGTGCTCGCGGTGCCGCCCTGGGTGGCGGGGAGCCTGCTGCCAGGCCTGACCGTGCCCGATGCGTTCGAGGCGATCCTGAACCTGCATTACGCGATCCCGGCCGAAGCGCGCCCGGCCGGCTTCGTCGGGCTGATCGGCGGGGTCGCGGAATGGGTCTTCGCCAAGCGCGACCATGTCTCCGTCACCATCAGCGCGGCCAACCGGCTGGTCGATGAACCGGCGGAGGCGATCGCGCCGCGGGTCTGGCCGGAGGTCGCGCGGGCGCTCGCCCTGCCGGTCGGTCCGCCGCCGCCGTTTCGGGTGGTGAAGGAGAAGCGCGCCACCTTCGCCGCGACCGCCGCGCAGGAGCGCCGCCGGCCGGGGGCGCGCATCGGGCTCGCCAACCTGGTGCTGGCCGGGGATTGGACCGCGACCGGCTTGCCCGCCACGATCGAGGGTGCGATCAGGTCCGGCTTCCGCGCCGCTTCGCTGCTGATAGCCCCTGGGACATGACCGCGCTTTCTCCCACCGAGACCCTGGCCGATGACCGCCTGGATCGCGCCGTCTCCGCCGCCGCCGCCGCGCTGGCCGTCCGCCGCGCGCCCGACGGGCATTTTGTGTTTCCGCTGGAGGCGGACGCCACCATCCCGGCGGAGTACGTGCTGCTGGAGCATTTCCTCGATCGCATCGATCCCGAACTGGAAGCGCGTATCGGCATCGATCTGCGCGCGCGCCAGGGCGAGCACGGGGGCTGGCCGCTGTTCGCCGACGGGAAGCTCGATCTCTCGTGCAGCGTGAAGGCCTATTACGCGCTGCGCTGCATCGGCGATCCGCCCGACGCGGCGCACATGGTTCGCGCGCGCGAGGCGATCCTGGCGGCCGGCGGCGCCGAACGGGCCAACGTCTTCACCCGCGCCCAGCTCGCGCTGTTCGGCCAGGTGCCGTGGCGGGCGGTGCCGGCGATGCCGCTCGAGATCATGCACCTGCCGCTGTGGTTTCCGTTCCACCTCAGCAAGGTGTCCTACTGGTCGCGCACCGTCATCGTGCCGCTGCTGGTGCTGATCGGGCTGCGCCCGCGGGCGCGCAATCCGCGCGGGATCGGCGTGGCGGAATTGTTCCGCACGCCGCCCGAGCAGGTGCGCGACTATATCCGCGGCCCCTACCGCTCGGCCTGGGGGCGATTCTTCAAGGCCGTCGATGTCGTGCTGCGCGCGACCGATCCGCTGTTCCCGCGCCGGTGGCGCCGCCGCGCGATCGACAAGGCGGTGGCCTTCGTGACCGAGCGGCTGAACGGCGAGGATGGGCTGGGCGGCATCTACCCCGCGATCGCCAACAGCGTGATGATGTTCGACACGCTCGGATTTCCGCCCGACGCGCCCCCCGCCGCCACCGCCTGGGCGGCGGTGCGCAAGCTGATCGTGGCGGAACCAGACCGGACCTGGGTCTCCCCGTGCCTGTCGCCGGTCTGGGACACCGCGCTCGCGGGCCACGCGATGGCCGAGGCGGCGGGCGCGGCGTCATCGGCGGTGGTGGACGCCTGCGCCTGGCTGCGGGGGCGGCAGATCACCGAGGTTCCCGGCGATTGGTCGGTGCGCCGGCCGGGGCTGCGGCCGGGCGGCTGGGCCTTCCAGTACTGGAACGATTTCTACCCCGATGTCGATGACACCGCGGTGGTGGGGATGCTGCTGCACCGCCAGGGCGATCCGGCACACGTGGATGCGATCGAGCGCGCGCGCGAATGGATCCTGGGGATGCAGTCGCGCGGCGGCGGGGATTTCGACGGCGGCTGGGGCGCGTTCGAGCCGGAGAATACGCATCTGCATCTGAACCACATCCCGTTCGCCGATCACGGCGCGCTGCTCGATCCGCCGACCTCGGACGTGACCGCGCGCTGCGTGTCGTTCCTGGCGCAGATCGGCATGCCGGCCGACGATCCGGCGATGGCGCGCGCGCTCGCGTTCCTGCGGCGCGAGCAGGAAGCGGACGGCAGCTGGTTCGGCCGCTGGGGGACGAACTATATCTATGGCACCTGGTCGGTGCTGTGCGCGCTGAACGCCGCCGGAATCGGGGCCGAGGATCCGGTGGTGCGGCGGGCGGTGGCATGGCTCGTTTCGGTGCAGCGCGAGGACGGCGGCTGGGGCGAGGACGAGGAAAGCTACGCCGACGCGCCACGCGGGCAATATCGCGAAAGCACGCCGAGCCAAACCGCCTGGGCGGTGCTGGGCCTGATGGCCGCCGGCGCGGCGGATCATCCGGCGGTGGCGCGCGGGATCGCGTATCTGGCAACCACCCAGCGCGCGGACGGGGAATGGGACGAGGCGCCGTACACGGCGGTCGGTTTCCCGCGCGTGTTCTATCTGCGGTATCATGGCTACCGGTTGTATTTTCCACTGTTGGCGCTGGCACGCTACCGCGGGTTGCGACGGGGCAACGAGAAGCAGGTGGCGTTCGGGTTCTGAGCGCCGCGCCGTGACCGGTTTTCGGCTTGACAGAAGGCGCATCGCCATGCACGCCTGCGCCACGGGAGTTTAGCCCGCGATCG
>JAKAZN010000419.1 GCA_021815835.1 Pseudomonadota bacterium | reverse complement strand
GGTGCTCGGTCAATCCCCGCGCGCGGTGCGCGACCGATCCCCGACGCTTCCTTGACTCCGCCCCCCCTCGGCGCCTACATCGCGCCTCCGCCGATCTTCCCCCCTTTTCCCGAGCGACAGGACGCATGGCCAACACCGCTTCCGCGCGCAAGCGCATCCGTCAGACCGAGCGCCGCACCGTGCGCAACCGCGCACGCCTTTCGCGCATGCGCAACTTCATCAAGAAGGTCGAGGCGGCAATCGCCGGCGGGGACAAGACCAACGCGGAGACCGCGCTGCGTCAGGCGCAGCCCGAGATGCAGCGCGCCGCCGGCAAGGGCGTCGTGCATCGCAACACGGTGGCGCGGCGGTTGTCGCGCCTATCGGCGCGGGTCAACGCGCTCGGCGGCTGAGCGGCCAGGGGCGCGCACCGCGCGCCCGCCCTGGTTGTGGCCGCGTGAACCGTAATCATCGACGTGTTACATCAGCACCTATCGAGATTATAGGTAATCCACGCTGTCCGTTTAACTTGGACAGCGACGCAATCTTCTTGCGTTATTCTGCCGAGTGTCGGTTACGTGACAGTTCGTCGTTGCCGCATCCTGCCCTCCGGGGTAAGTATTACTTGCCGGTTAGACGTGGCACCCGGAGCTGAACCGGGGGCGCGGGGGCAGGCCGGGGGGGCGGGAACGCGCAGCGACATACGCTGCCGGATCGATATGCGGGGGCAAACGGGCAATGGCGGTAATGGACAAAGGCGCGGATGGGCGGGACGACGCTACGAACCGGCTCGCTGCCCAGTGGGACCGTCTCCGCGCCCGCTTGCAGGCCGAGCTGGGAGAGGCTGAATACCGCTCCTGGATCCGCCATGCTGCCCTGGGCGGCCTCGATGGCGACGAGCTCGCCATCTTCCTGCCCTCGCATTTCCTGCGCGATTGGGTCCGCGCCCAGCACGGCCCTCGGCTGACCGCCGCCTGGCAGGCCGAGAACCCGGCGATCCGCCGCGTCGATGTCCGCATCGGCGGCGCGCCGGCGACCGACCCGCCGCCTGCTCCCATCGACATCGCAAAACCTGCCCTGCCCGCCACGCCGCGCACCGCCGACCCGGCGCCGCGCACCGGAGAAATCGGCGGCCTGCTCGATCCGCGCTTCACCTTCGCGAATTTCGTTGTCGGCAAGCCGAACGAATTCGCCTATGCCTGCGCCCGCCGGGTCGCCGAACGTCCCGCGAGCCACGGCTTCAACCCGCTGTTCCTCTATGGCGGTGTTGGCCTCGGCAAGACGCATCTGATGCACGCCATCGCCTGGGACCTGCCGGCCAGCGTCACGAACGGCGTCGCCCCCGCGGTCGCCTACATGTCGGCCGAGCAGTTCATGCACCGTTTCATCGGCGCCATCCGCTCCCAGGCCACGCTGGAGTTCAAGGACCAACTGCGCGGCGTCGATGTGCTGATGATCGACGACCTGCAATTCCTGGTTGGCAAGGACGGCACGCAGGAGGAATTCTTCCACACCTTCAACGCGCTGGTCGATGCCGGCAAGCAGATCGTGGTCTCGGCCGACAAATCTCCCTCCGATCTGTCGATCGAGGGGCGGCTGCGCACCCGGCTCGGCTGCGGCATGGTGGCCGATCTGCACGCCACCACCTTCGAACTCCGCATGTCGATCCTGGAATCGAAAGCCGCGCTGAGCCAGGCCAAGGTGCCCGCGAAGGTGCTCGAATTCCTCGCCCACAAGATCACCTCCTCGGTGCGCGAGCTGGAAGGCGCGCTCAACCGGCTGATCGCGCACGCCAATCTGTTCGACCGGCCGATCACCTTGGAAGGCGCGCTCGATGTGCTGGCCGACCTGCTGCGCGCGCATGACCGGCGGGTGACGATCGACGAGATCCAGCGCAAGGTTGCCGAGCACTACAACATGCGCCTGAGCGACATGGCCTCACCGCGGCGCGCGCGCAGCGTCGCACGGCCGCGGCAGATCGCGATGTACCTGGCCAAGCACCTGACCAATCGCAGCCTGCCCGAGATCGGCCGCAAATTCGGCAATCGCGACCACACGACGGTGCTGCACGCGGTGGGACGGGTCGGCGAATTGATGAGCCGCGACGTGGGCTTCGCCGAGGATATCGCGCTGCTGCGCCGCACCCTGGAAGGGTAGCGGCGCGGTTCTATCGGCCGGCCGCCGCGGCGCCCACCGGCGCCGCGGCGGCACCGATCAGATCTCCGGGACCAGGGTCAGGTCGGAGACCATCACCTGGCCCCTCGTCTCCGGCCCCAGCAGCAATGCCACGATGAACACCGCGCCGGCGCCGAACGTCGTGTAGAGCATCGGCATGACGAACCCGCTCGACTGGGTCGCCGCCCAGGCGGTCAGCAACGGTCCGGCGAAGCCGGCCCAGATCGCGCCCTGGTGGTAGCAGAACCCGGCCGCGGTGGCGCGCACCTCGGTGGGGAAACGCTCGTTCAGATAGGCCGGGTTCTGCCCGTAGATCGCGCCCAGGAACGCCCCCTGCACGGTGAAGGTCACCACCAGCATCGCGTAGCTGGACGGGAACAGATAGAGCGGCGTGATCATCAGGCCGAGCGCCGCCGGCAGGATCATGCCCCAGCGCCGGCCGATCCGGTCCGACACCATGCCCCAGAACCCGCTGGCGAGGAAGGTCGCCACGTTCATCAGCATCAGCGGCAGCGCCACCGCCGCGGGGCCGAAATGCAGGTCCTTCTCCAGATGCACGGCGAACATGCCGAACACGGTGTAGTAGATCACGAAACCGCTCGCCATCCACAGGCAGGCGGTGATGGTGTTGCCCAGCACGCGGGGGCGGAAAATCTCCAGCAGCGGCAGGCGGACCTCGTGGCCCTGCTCGCGCTGCTTGCGCCGGTTCTCCACCCAGACCTTGGGCTCCTTCACGTATTTGCGCACCCACAGCACCGCCAGTGCCGGCAGCACGCCGATCAGCAGCATCCCGCGCCAACCCCAGCTATTGTAGAGCAGGCCGTAGATCGCGCTCGCCAGCAGGAAGCCCAGCGCCCAGGAGCCTTGCAGCACGCCGCTCATGAAGCCGCGCGAGCGCGGCGGCCAGGATTCCATCGCCAGCGCCGCCCCGGCGGGCCACTCCGCGCCCATGCCGATGCCGAGCAATGCGCGGAACAGGAACAACAGCCAGAAGCTCGGCGCGAGGCCGGCCAGGAAGTTGCACACCGAGTACCACAGGATCGAGATCATCAGCGGCAGCTTCCGTCCGACCCGGTCGGCGAGCCAGCCGGA
>JAKAZN010000418.1 GCA_021815835.1 Pseudomonadota bacterium | reverse complement strand
TTCCAGGAACTCCACCTCCTCGGCCCGCGCGTCGGCCCCGAAGACATCGCGCCCGGCGAGCTTGCACATCATCCAGGGCGCCACGACCATCGCGACAAAGAAGGAGAACAGCATCGCCGCCGAGGCATTCGCCGGAATCGGCGCCATGTATGGCCCCATCAGCCCCGACACGAACAGCATCGGCAGCAGCGCGGTGATGACCGTCAGGGTGGCGACCACGGTCGGATTGCCCACCTCCGCCACCGCCTCGATCGCGGCGCGCCGGCGCGATCGCGTATCCGGCATGGCCCAGTGTCGGGCGATATTTTCCACCACCACGATCGCGTCATCGACCAGGATGCCGATCGCGAAGATCAGCGCGAACAGCGACACCCGGTTGATCGAATAGCCCATCAGTTCCGAGGCGAACAACGTCGCCAGGATGGTGGTCGGGATCACCACCAGGGTCACCACCGCCTCCCGCCACCCCACCGCCAGCGCGATCAGCACGACGATGGACACAGTCGCGAGGCCAAGATGGAACAAAAGCTCGTTCGCCTTCTCGTTCGCCGTGCGGCCGTAATCGCGCGTGACCTGCACGGTCACGTCATGCGGAATCAGCCCGCCTTCCAGCGCCTTCACCCGCGCCAGCACGTCGGCGGCCACCACCACCGCGTTAGATCCGGCGCGCTTGGCCAGCGCGAGCGTGACCGCCGGCGTCGTGGCCCAACCGGCCTTGCCCACCCGCGTTATGGAAAACACATGCGCCTGCACCGGCGCCGGCCCCACCACCACATGCGCGACATCGCGCACATAGACCGGCCGGCCGTCGCGCGTGGTCAGCAGCAACAGGCCGATATCCGGCACGCCGAACAGGGTCTGCCCCGCCGCGACCGCGCGCATCGCCCCGCCCGCGAACACCGAGCCGGCGACGAAGCTCCGGTTCGCATCCGCCACCCGCTGCGCCAGTTGCTGCAAGGTCACGCCATACAGCGCGAGCTTGTCGGGCTCCGGCTCGACCCGGATCTGCATCGGATCGGCGCCCGAGATGTAGCTCAGCCCGACATTCGGCACCTTGATGAGCTGATCCTGCAGCTTGGTCGCGATCTGCGCGAGATCGGCGCCCGTCCAGTGCCGCGCGCCCGCCGGCTTCGGCGTGAGGGTCAGCGCCACGATCGCCACGTCGTCGATCCCGCGCCCGACGATCATCGGCGGCGGGATGCCCACCGGGATGCGGTCCAGGTTGGCGCGGATCTTGTCGTTCACGCGCAGCACCGCCGCGTCCTCGTTGGTGCCCACCACGAAGCGGGCGGTCACCAGCACCTGGTCGTCGCCGGTCTCGCTGTAGATATGCTCGACGCCGGGGATCGCCTTGAGGATGGTTTCCAGCGGCTTGGTGATCAGCTCGGCGACATCGGCCGCCTTCAGCCCATTGGCCTGCACCATCACATCGACCATCGGCACGTGGATCTGCGGATCCTCGTCGCGCGGAATGGTCAGCACCGCGATCAGCCCCGCGGCCAGCGCCGCCAGCAGGAACAACGGCGTCAGCGGCGAGCGGATAAAGGCCCGCGTGAGCCGCCCGGAGAGGCCGAGTTTCATGGCCGCGCCAGCACTTCGCCGGCGGAAAGCCCGGCCAGGATCTGCAACCCATCCGGCATCGCCGGCGTCGGGACCGGCAGGCCGCGCTGCACCGGGATCGCGATCGGCGGGCCGGATTTCTGCTCCAGCCGCACGTAGTCGATGCCGCCGCGCGTGAATACGTATTCGGACGGAATGACGATCGCCCGCCGCTGCCCGGCCGGGACCCAGACACGAATGCGCTCGCCCACGAAATACTGGCCGATCCCCGGCGCGGTCGCATCCGCCCGCACGCGTCCATCCGCAATCTGCGGGTAGACCAGGGTGACGGTACCGAAGGCCGGCCCGGTCTCGCCCAGCTCTTTTCCGTCCAGCCGCACCGTATCGCCGACCTTGAGGAACAGCGCGTGGCGCTCCGGCACGCTGAGGCGCAGCACGTAATGCTGCTCGGCCACGGTGGCGAGCGGATCGCCCGCCAGTACCACGGTCCCGTCGGTGACCGGCACCGTGAGCACCCGCCCGTCGATCGGCGCCAGCACCGCGCCCTCGGCCTGCAATTGCGCGGTGACCGCGCGCTGGGCGATCCGGGCATTGAGCGCGCTGGTCGCCACCTGGACCGCGGTACGGGCCTGATCGAGCTGGGCGCGCGATACCGCCCCGCTATGGGCCAGCGCCTGCGCCCGTCCCAGATCGATGCCCGCCTGCGCGAGTTGCGAGCGCAATCCGGCGATCTCGGCATCCAGCGAGACGATCTGCAAGTGCAGCTTGTCGTCGCGTACCACGGCAAGGGTCTGGCCCGCCGTGACCATGTCCCCGTCCTTTACCGCGAGCGCGGTGACCGTGCCGCCGATGCGGCTGCGCGCGGGTACCACGTTGCGGCTTTCGACCGTGGCGAACACCGCCTTCTCGTCCGCCACCAGGCGCGTCACCACGGCGAACCGGTCCGGCACGGCCGCGCGCGCGGACGGCGCGGCGAGCAGGAGTAGCAGGCCCAGGAAACAGAGGCGGCGCATGGCGGTTCGCCCTCCGGCGGCGGAAACGTAAAGCCAGGCCCCCTCCCGCACGGGGAGGGGGAGAATCTCAGCGGCGATCCACCACGCCACCGGTCGCCGCGTCCAGGGTGATCGTCTTCCCGCCGGCCGCCTTCCAGGCGATCAGCCCGCCCTTCAGATGCGTGCGCGCGGGCACACCCGCCGCCTGGCACTTCGCCACCGCGACCAGTGAACGCTTGCCGCTGCCGCAATGGAATACCACCGGGCGGGCCGGATCGACCGGCAGGGCCGTCGGATCGAAGCTGGAGAGCGGGAACAGCACGGCGCCGTGGATCCGCTCGGCGGCGTATTCCGCCGGCTCGCGCACATCGACCAGCAGGATGGCGTGGCGCCGCAGATCTTCGGCCACCTCGGCGGCGGCAACCTCGCGGACAGGAAGGCGTGGGGGCATCTTGGTCTATCTCCGGATCGCGGCGGATGGGGTCTCGTCCTCGGCGCACATCGCCGCCGGCGCGCAGTAGATCGCGGCCAGCGCGGTCAGGATCAGCTCGGCGGGGCGGCTCGCGATCGCGTAGCGGATCGTCTGGCCCTCCCGCCGCGCCGCCACCAGCCCATCCTTGCGCAGCAGCGCGAGGTGCTGGGAGACGACGGTGTCGCGGATCGACAGGAACTCCACGAGCTCCCCCACCGACCGCTCGCC
>JAKAZN010000417.1 GCA_021815835.1 Pseudomonadota bacterium | reverse complement strand
ATGCTGGGGACGGACGATCTGGCGGCGGCGGCGCGCGTGCTCGCCGCCTGCCGCGCGCGCGGCGCGATGCTCGCCACCGCGGAAAGCTGCACCGGCGGCCTGATCGCCGCGGCGCTGACCGCGATCGCCGGGTCGTCGGACGTGGTGGACCGCGGCTTCGTGACCTATTCCAACGCGGCGAAGACCGAGATGCTGGGCGTGCCGGCCGCGCTCATCGAAGCCGAGGGCGCGGTGAGCGAGGCGGTCGCCCGCGCCATGGCGGCGGGCGCGCTGGCGCGATCGGCCGCGACGATCGCGATTGCGGTCACCGGCGTCGCCGGGCCGGGCGGCGGGACCGTAACGAAGCCGGTGGGTCTCGTGTGGTTCGGCCTCGCGCAACGCGGCGCGGCGGTCGCCGCCGAACATGTGGTGTTCCCCGGCGATCGCGCCTCGGTGCGCCAGGCGACGGTCGCGCATGCGCTGGCCCTGATCGCGGCGCGCGTGGCGTGAGGCGGTCTCGCGCGCTTCGGGTGGCACCATGAAATCCCGCGCCGTGCCGTTGGAAACGGTCGCGCTCGACGTGCCCGCCAGCGCCGTGCCCGCCTTCGAGGCCGCGTTGCGCGCCGCCTGCGCCACCGTCGGGATGTTCGTCCGCGACGAGGCGCGCGGCCTCTGGCGCGTGGAAGGGGTGAAGGAGATCGGCGCGGCCGAGGGCGAACTGGTGGCCGGCCTGGCGCTGGCCGCGATGCTGACCGGGATCACGCCGGCCCTGTCGCGCCAGCCCGTCGCCGCCGAGGGCTGGGCCGCGCGCAGCTACGCAAGCTTCCCCGAGCAACGGATCGGCCGGCGCTTCGCGCTGCGCGGCAGCCATGTGACCGGCCCCGCCGCGCCCGGCCGGATCACCCTGGTGCTGGATGCCGGGGCCGCGTTCGGTTCGGGCGAGCACGGCTCGACCCGCGGCTGCCTGCGCGCGCTGGAAGCCGTCGCGTCACGCCGGCCGCGGCGCGTGCTCGATCTCGGCACCGGCTCGGGCGTGCTGGCGATGGCGGCGGCGCGCCTGCTGCGCCGGCGCGTGCTGGCGGTGGATATCGATCCCTGGTCGGTGCGGGTGGCGGCCGAGAACGCGCGGCGCAACCGGCTGGCGCCCTGGATCGTCTGCCGCCGCGCCGATGGCTGGCGCGGGCGGGAGACGCGGGGGGGCCGGCCCTACGATCTGGTGCTGGCGAATATCCTGGCCCGGCCGCTCTGCCGCATGGCGCGGGATCTGGCGACCGGCCTGGCCCCGGGCGGGCGGGCGATCCTGGCGGGGCTGCTGGACAATCAGGCGCGCGCCGTGCTGGCCGCGCACCGGCGGGTGGGGCTGGTGCTGGTCGGGCGCTGGCGGGAGGGGCCGTGGACCACCTTGTTGCTGCGCGCGCCGCCGGGTCAGGCCGCGCCGGGCGGGAAGGGGGGCAACGCGCCGCCATAGGCGCACTCGGCGAGGGTGATCCGATCGAGCGCCATCAGGAACGCCTCCGACGCCCCCGCCAGCGCGCCGCGCAGCCGGCAGACCGGGGTCATCCGGCACGCCCCGCCATCGGCGCGGAAACATTCCACCAACGCCTGGTCCCGTTCCAGCGCGCGGACCACCGCGCCGAGGCGGATGTCTGCGGCCGGGCGCGCCAGGGTCAGGCCGCCGCCGGCGCCGCGCCTGGTGCGCACGAAGCCCGACGCGGCCAGGTCCTGCACCACTTTCTGCAGATGATGGCGGGAGATGGCGAATTCGCGCGCCACCATTTCGGTGTTCAGCACCGCGTCCGGCTGGCCGGCGAGGCGCATGAGGATGCGCAGGCCGAAATCGGTGAAGGCGGTGAGGCGCATGGGGCATCTCCAAACGGGTATTGCCTATACCTATTTATGCGGGTATGAAGCGGCATATAGGGTACTGATTACCCCGAACCCAGCAAGGAGGCCAGCATGTCCACAGCCCTGACCGAGCGCAGCCTGCGCGATCTCGCCGTTGCCCTGCCCGGCGCGACCGCGGTGTTCCGCCACCACAAGCTGGATTTCTGTTGCGGCGGTGCGGTGAGCCTGGCGGAGGCGGCGGCGGCGCGGGCCGCGGACGCGGGCGCGATCGCCGCCGAGCTGGCGGCGCTGGACCCTGGCGCGCCCGAGGGCTTGCCGGATACGGCCTCCGGGCTGACGGCGCTGATCGTGACCCGCTATCACGACAGCCACCGGCGGGACCTGCCCGAGCTGATCCGCCTCGCCCGCCGGGTGGAAGCGGTGCATCGCGGCAAGCCGGGCACCCCGGCGGGGCTGGCCGAGGTGCTGGAGCGGATGACGGCCGCGCTCACCTCGCACATGGCGAAGGAGGAGGCGATCCTGTTCCCGCTGCTGGCGGCCGGCCCGGGGAGCGCGCAGGCGGCGATGGCGGCGGGGCCGATCGCGCGGATGCGTTTCGAGCACGACGAATGCGGCGCCGAGCTGCGCGAAATTTCGGCGCTGACCGGCGCGCTGACCTTGCCGGACGGCGCCTGCACCACGTTCCGCGCCCTCTATGCCGGGCTGGAACGGTTCGAGGAAGAACTGACCACGCATATCCACATCGAGAACAATATCCTGTTCCCGATGTTCGAGGTCCCGACGTTCGAGGTCCCGACGTTCGAGACCGGGGAGGCGGCTTCGGTCTGTTGTTCGGGAATGGCGGCGCCGGGGTGACGCGGCGGGTGCGGGACGCGCCGGGGGTTGCGTCGATTTCTTGTGGCTGGGCCGCGTTCGCTTGGCGCGCGCCCGCACCCGGTTCGCTGCGCGAGCCGACCTTTCCCGCAAGCGCAAGAGGTGACGATGGGCGATGGCGCTGTGGGGCACCCCGCGCGGGGTAGCCACGGGGGGTGGGACTTGCCATCATCGCCCCCGTGCGCCGGCGCCGGATCAGACCCGGCCGACGCGCGAGGGAACGCCCCAGGGAACGCACATGCCGGACGATCTTCATCCCGACCGCGCGCCGCGCGCCGGGACCGTGGCCACAGCGGCCGCTTCCATCGAGGGGCCGGCCTCCTGGTGGACCGCCGCTGCGACCCTCGCGATCCTCTCGATCTCCTATGGCGCGCCGCTGATCGTGGTCGTGGGGCTGGTGCGCGTGCAAGCCAGCCTGATGACCGACCGGTCGGTGCCGGCGCTGGCGGGCGCGCTGGTGTGGATGGGCACCGGGCTCGGCGGCATGGTGATGGGGCGGGTCGCGGATCGGATCGGGATGCGTGTCACCGCCTGTTTCGGTGCCGTCATGATGGCG
>JAKAZN010000416.1 GCA_021815835.1 Pseudomonadota bacterium | reverse complement strand
CCGTGACGCGGCGCGGCTGGCCATGACCGACGACCCGGCCATCCCGCGCGCCAGCATCGGCTTCACCTCGCTGCCCGGCCCGCGCCCCCGCAACGAGGATTTCGTGGGCGCCATCCTTGGTTCCCGCCCGCCGGCGGAACGGCGCGACGTGGCCGCGGCGATCGCCGACGGGATCGGCAGCGCCAAGGGCGGGCGCGAGGCGGCGGAAACCGCCGTACGCGGCTTCCTTGACGGCCTCTGGGACGTGCCGGAGACGATGGAGGTGCGCCGCGCCGGGGCGCGCATCCTCGATTCGCTCAATGCCTGGATCCATGCCCAGGGACGGGGGGATCCGAACCTGGTCGGCATGGGCTGCACCTTCACCGCGCTGGTGCTGCGCGGCCGGCTCGCCCATCTGCTGCATGTGGGCGACACCCGCGCCTACCGATGGAGCGGCGGCCGTCTCACGCGCCTCACCACCGATCACGTCCGCGACGATCGCGGCCGATCGCCCGTGCTCACCCGCGCGCTCGGGATCGAGGCGGAGCTGCGCCTCGACTACACCAGCCATCCGGTGGCGCTGCACGATCGGTTCCTGCTGTGCACCGACGGGGTGCACGGCGCCCTGGTGGACGAGGCCATCGCCGATATCCTGAGCGTGCGGTCCGCGCCCGAGGATACCAGTCGCGCCCTGGTGGCCGCCGCGCTGGAATCCGGCAGCACCGATAACTGCACCGCCCTGGTGCTGGACGTGACGGCGCTGCCCACCGCGCGCTCCGACGACGTGGGCAGCGCGATCCGCGCCCTGAAGCTGATCCCGACGCCGCAGGTGGGCGACACGGTCGATGGGTTCGTGCTGAACGTGCTGGTGTCCGACGGCACCTATTCGCGCCTGTTCGGCGCGATCGACGAGGTGGATGGCGGCACCGTCGTGCTGAAATTCCCCAAGCCCCAGGTGGCGGCCGAGGCCACCTATCACGCCGCCTTCGTCCGCGAGGCCTGGGTCGGCACGCGCGTCGCCAGCCCCTGGGTCGCGCATGTGATCGAGCTGCCGCCCGGACGGCAGAGCTGCCTCTATACGGTCATGCCGCTCTATGTCGGGGAGCTGCTGGAAACCAGGCTGTCCCGCCGGCCGGCGATCGGGCTGGAGGAGGGGCGGAGCATCGCGATGCGCCTCGCCCACGGGGTGGGCGCGCTGCACCGCGCCGGCATCATCCATCGCGACATCAAGCCGGACAACGTGATCCTGGAGCCGGGCCTGTCGCCGCGTCTTCTGGACCTCGGCGTGGTGCGCCTGCCGGGGCTGGAGGATTTCCCGCCCGAGTCCATCCCCGGCACCATCGCCTATATGGCACCGGAGATGTTCACGGGCGAGGCGGGGAATGTGGCGACCGACGTCTATGCCCTGGGGGTCTCCTTGTTTCGCGCTTTCACCGGCATCTTCCCCTACGGCAATCCCGACGCGACCAGCCACGGACGGCAGGACCGGCCGCGCGATCTGGACGCCCTGCGCCCCGACCTGCCGGCTTGGCTCGCCGCCGCGCTGGCCCGCGCGATCGCCGCCGATCCGGCCGAGCGCTTCGCCGACATGGCGGAGCTCGCCGCGGAGTTCGAGGCGGGGCCGGCCCACGCGCCGCCGCCGGTGCGCCGTCCGCTGACCCTCTATGAGCGCGCGCCGCTCCGGGTCTGGCAGGCGGTGGCGGCGCTGCTGGCCATCGCGTTGGCCGTGTCGCTGCTGCGGCGGTAGCGGCCGGCCGGCGGCTGTGCGCGCGGCGGCGGCATTGCCTACGAGATTGTCATCTACCGCCTGATTTTTCAGCGATCGGCGGAGGGAGGGTCAGGTGGCAGCGCATCGGTCTCGAAACTGACCAGCACCTGCCCCTCGGCGACGCTGTCGCCGACCCGGCAGGAGACAGCGGCGACGATGCCATCCGCGGGCGCGGGCAGGCGGAAGACGGTCTTCATGGCTTCCAGGACCACCAGCACCTCCCCGCGTGCGACGGCGGCGCCCGGGATCGCGTGGATGGCGGTGACCTGGCCGGGGATCGGCGCGGTCAGGCGCCCGCCCGATTCGTCCTCCGCCTCGGCCGCGGCGGCGGGGTCGGGCAGGGTCAGGGTCCAGGTCGCGCCGCGCCAGCGGAGCAGGATGCGCGTCCCGTCGCGCACGAAGCCCGCGGTCTCGCGCGCCCCATCCAGGCTGACGGCCAGGCGGCCATCCGGGGCGCGGGTGGCGGCTCCGCGCAGGCTGCGGCCCGCCGCGGTGATCTGCCAGGCCGCGCCGGCGCGGTGGAGCCGCACCGGGCAGAGCGCGCCGTCGGCCTCGAAACCAAGCACCCGCTCCGGGGTCTGGTTGAGCCACCAGAGATCGGCCGCGCCCCAGGGCGAACCGTCCGAGGCGGCTTCCTCCGCGGCCAGCACGCCGAGCGCGGCCACGGCCAGCGGCTCGGCGCCAGGCGCGGGGGAAGGGGCGAGCAGGGTCGCGGCCTCGCGGGCGATGAAGCCGGTATCGATGCCGCCGGCGGCGAAATCGGGATGGGCGACGATGCGCGCCAGCAGATCGAGATTGTTCGCCACGCCGGCGATGGTGCACCGCGCCAGGGCGCGCGCGAGGATCGCGCAGGCTTCCGCGCGGGTCGGCCCGTGGCAGATCAGCTTGCCCAGCATCGCGTCGTAATGGACCGAAACCGTATCACCGGCGCGGAATCCGGCATCGACGCGCACGCCGCCGGTTTCGGGGGGCATGTCGAATGCGGTCAGGCGGCCCATGGCGGGGGCGAAGTCGCGGGCGGGGTCCTCGGCATAGAGGCGGGCCTCGATCGCATGGCCGGTGCAGCGGATGTCGTCCTGGCGGGCGGGCAGGGCCTCGCCGGCGGCGACCCGGAGCTGCCATTCCACCAGATCGAAGCCGGTGATCGCTTCGGTGACGGGATGTTCCACCTGCAAGCGGGTGTTCATTTCCAGGAACCAGAAGCCGGTGGCGTCGGCGACGAACTCCACCGTTCCGGCACCGACATAGCTGACCGCGCGCGCCGCGGCGATGGCGGCGGCGCCCATCGCGTGTCGGTGCGCGGGATCGAGGCCGGGGGCGGGGGCTTCCTCGATGATCTTCTGGTGGCGGCGCTGCGCGGAGCAGTCGCGTTCGAACAGATGGACGGCGTTGCCGTGCGTGTCGGCGAAGACCTGGACCTCGATATGGCGGGGGTTCGGCAGATAGCGCTCGATCAGCACGCGCGGGTCGCCGAAGGCGGAGGCGGCTTCCTGGCGCGCCGCTTCCAACGCGGG
>JAKAZN010000415.1 GCA_021815835.1 Pseudomonadota bacterium | reverse complement strand
GAAGCCCTCCAGGATCAGCGGCTTCGGCGCAAGCGCCGCGAAGGCCGGCGCCAGATCAGCCGGCACGCGCAGCCGCGCCTGGCCCTTGCCGTCATAGCCGTAGCGGGTGGTCTTGAGCACGGCCGGCAGACCGATCCGTCCCGCCGCATCGCGCAGCTCATCGAGGGTCGCGACCGCCTCCCAGGGGGCGGTGGCGATGCCGGCACCGTTCAGGAAGGTCTTTTCCGCCACCCGGTCCTGGCTGATCCGCAGTACCGCCGGACCCGGCCGCACGGGACGGATCGCGGCGAGGAGTTCCAGTCCCTCGGCGCTGACATTCTCGAACTCGAAGCTGATGACATCGACCGCTTCGGCGAACGCGCGCAGGCTGGCCGGATCGGCGTAATCGCTGAGGGTGACGCCCGCCGCGACCTGCGCCGCGGGACTGTCGGCCTCACGCGTGAGGATGTGGCAGCGATAGCCCAGCCGCGCGGCGGCGAGCGCCGACATCCGCCCGAGCTGGCCCCCGCCCACCAGCCCGATCGTGGCGTTGGGCGGCAACGGAAATGGGGCACTCACGCCGGGCTGCCCGGATCGTCGGGAGCGTCGGGCACGGCATCGGTCTGCGCCGCGCGCCAGGCGATCAGCCGGGCTTCCAGCGCGGCATCGGTCCCGGCCAGGATCGCCCCGGCCAGCAGCGCCGCGTTCACCGCCCCGGCCCGCCCGATCGCGAGCGTGCCCACGGGAATCCCCGCCGGCATCTGCACGATCGACAGCAGGCTGTCCTGGCCGCGCAGCGCGTGGCTTTCCACCGGCACGCCGAGCACCGGCAGCACCGTCCAGGACGCGCACATCCCCGGCAGATGCGCCGCTCCGCCCGCCCCGGCGATGATGACCCGCAAGCCCCGTCCGCGCGCCGCCATGGCGTATGCGCGCAACCGGTCGGGGGTGCGATGGGCGGAGACCACGCGGGCCTCGTGCGGGATTTCCAGCGCGTCCAGGGTCTCGGCCGCATGGCGCAAGGTGGGCCAGTCCGACCGGCTGCCCATGATGATGCCAACAACTGGAGAGGCGCCGCTCACGCGATATCGTCCGGGATCAGGCGATTCTCCAGCCAGGCGATCTCGTCCTTCAGCAGCAGCTTGCGCTTCTTCAGCCGCTGCATCTGCAGCTGGTCGAGCGTCGGCGTCTCGACGAGGCGCGCGATCACGGTATCAAGGTCGCGGTGCTCGCTACGCAGCTCATGCAGCTTGCGCATGAGCGAATCCCGATCGGTCAGCATGACGCCCCTATAGCACGCCGTGAAACGCCTTGCAGCCCGGCCGGCGCCGCCCCATGATCTTTGTGTGACAGGTCCGCCCGAGGGGCGCGCATGGATCGGTCCCTCCGGGCCGGTCCGGTCCCGAGTGGCCCACGGGCGGCTCCGCACCCGACCCCCATGCCGGGGGCCGGAACCTCGCACCGGGAGAGCGACCGCACATGAGCTTGGATAGCCATATCGACCAGCTCAAGGAACGCCATGCCGCGCTGGAGGCCCGCATCACCGACGAGGATGCGCGCCCGCGGCCCGATAGCGAAGCCCTGACCCGGCTCAAGCTCGAAAAACTGCGCCTCAAGGAAGAGATGGAGCGGCTGCGACCACACTGACCCAGCCTTGCCGGCCCCGCCTTCCCGATAAAAGCGGGCCGATAAAAGCGGGAAGCGGGGCGGTCAGGCCACCATGAACACGGCGATATGCACCTCCGCCGCGTGCCGCGCGCCGGTGGCGATGAAGACGTGTTCGGTGAGCCAGGCATGGGGTCCCGGCGGGGCCTCGAAGACCGGATTGGTGCGGAAATAATACGCGGCGGGATCGACCTCGTCGCCGGCGGCAAGCCGGGCAAGAACCTCCGGCGCGCCGCGCCGCAGCCCGGCATTGACCACCGAAATCAAGGCGCCGTCCGCGGCGCGGATGGTGTAGCGGGCGAGGATCCTGGCCACCCCGTCGGGGCGGACGATCTGCCAGTCCGCCCCGCCCTCCAGCACGGTGCCGGAGAGGCGCGGGCCGGCCACCGTGCCGCCCAGGATCGGCACGATCCGCCGCAGGCCGGTCCCGACCGGGCCAAGGACCAGCGGCGCGCCGACGGCGACGCGGGCGGTGAAGACATACGAGAGGGCGGGAGGGGTCATGGCCGCCACGCTCGGCGATCGGCGCGGCGCACGCAAGCCGCGCGCCGCGGCCCCGAGCGCCCTTCATCACCCCACTCCCTGGCCGATTTGACGGTAATTCACGTTTCCGTGAGCGGTTTTGACGTTTGCCCCGTCTATTTTTCGTCCGCGCCCCTGTCGCACGATACGCACACGCCGAGCCAGAACGGATCGGCGATCCGACGTACCGCAGGGGGCCTGCATGAGCTTCGTCGCCGAACCCGTCCGCACCATCGTTCGCGCCGCCCCGGAGACCTCGCCGCGCCTGTTCCGCCGCACGCCACTGATCCTGGTGGTCGAGGATGGCACCGGCATCAGCGATGCGATCCGCGAGATCTGCGCCTTCCTCGGCGTCACCGTCGGTCGCGTCAGCGCCGATCGCGAACTGCTCCGCGTCCTGCGCGAACGCCGGCCGATGGCCGTGATCGCCGAGCTCGACGGCCGCGCCCAGGACGGATGCCACGTGATGATGCAGGTCGCGGAATACGACCGCACCTTGCCGGTGCTGCTGCTCACCGGCCCGAGCACGGTGCTCGCCGGCGCGGCCGACGCGGTGGAGGAACTCTGCGAGCTCGCCGCGGTGACCCAATCGCGCCACCTGCCGGAAATGGGCCCGTTCGTGGAATTCGTCTTCGAGGCGGGGCGCAGCGGCGCCTGCCTCGGCCTGATGCCGGCCTGACCAGGCGGGTTGCGCCCGCCGCGCCGTCGCCCTTTCATCGCCATCCGTGGGAAGGCACCAAGGGAACGCGATGGACGACGATGCCGAGGTCGACGCGCTGGAACAGGCCGCCGAGTGGCGCCTGCGCAAGCTCGATGCCGATCCGGCCGACCGGCAAAGCGCCGAGGCCGCCGCGCTGTTGACCCGGCTCGCCGGCGAAATGCGCTCGCTCGGCGACGCGCCGCTCCGCGCGGAATACGAAGCCATCTGCAACTGGCTCGGCGAATTCGACGGGATCAGCGATTTTTCGCTCCGCGCGCAGGCGCTGCGGGTCCGGATCGGGGTCGATCTTCGCCCGGCAACCGGGGAGGAGTACCTGCGCCTGTTGATCGAGCTCGCCAAGCAGGTCTTCTGACCGCCGCGCGGCACGAAGCGCGGTCCCAGGGGCGCTACCT
>JAKAZN010000414.1 GCA_021815835.1 Pseudomonadota bacterium | reverse complement strand
GGCGGACCTGATCGCGGGGCGCGATGCGGGCGCGGCGGCGGGGATCGTGACGGGGATCGACCCGAAGCGGTTTGGCTGACCTGCCACGGGCCGGGCAGCGCGTCAGGCGCCCACCCGGCCCGGCGGATGCCGGCGCGGGTCGAGGGCAAACGCCTCCCGCGCCACCTGGTCATAGAGCCCGCGCGCCACCGCCGGATCGAAGATCGCGTTCCAGCCATGCACGGACACCACGCTCGGGATCGGCACGAACGGATGCGCCCGCGGCAGCGCGTCGCCGAACGCCTGCTGCATCGTCAAGGGTTGGATCCGCGAGCGTCATGAAGCGCCTCCGTCATCTGTCGAAAATAAAACGACCCGTGACGGGAGGCGTTTCAAGCTCCGTCGCCCCATGCCATCCTGCCCGCGTGCCCGGACGCCGCGCCCCCTCCACCACCCCTCCCCCGCCGCCCGATGAGGCCGCGCTGCGGGAGGCGGGGCTTGCCCATCTCGCCCGCTACGCCGCCACCGAAGCCGGGCTGCGCCGCGTCCTCGACCGGCGCCTGGACCGCTGGGCGCGACTTGCCGCCGGAACCGGGGACCCCGAGACCATCGCCACCACCATCGCCACCTTGCGCCCCGCCGTGCGCCGGGTCGTCGCGGCACTCGCCGCCGCCGGTGCGGTGAACGATGCCGCCTTCGCCGAATCCCGCGCCCGGTCGCTGCGCCGCGCCGGCCGCTCCCGCCGCGCCATCGCCGCCCATCTCGCCGTGCGCGGCGTGGCGGCGGAGCAGGCGCGCGCGGCGATCCCGGAGGACCCCGACGGCGAGCTTGCCGCCGCGCTGCTGCTGGCCCGCCGCCGCCGCCTCGGCCCGTTTCGCGCGGCCCCGCTGCCCGCCGGCGATCCCACCGCGGCGCGCCGCGAACAGGGCGTGCTCGCCCGCGCCGGGTTCCCCGAGACGATCGTCCGCCGCGCGTTGGGCTGCGCGCGGGAGGAAGCGGACGCGCAGATCGCGGCATTGCGCGCCGACGGTTAGCGCGCCCCTTTCCCAAGCCCGCGCGATGCGGGCATGCTGGCCCCCCAGCAGACGCCCAGCCGGAGATTGCCCGCATGACCAAATTCGGCCTCGCCCAGCCCGTCCGCCGCGTGGAGGATCCGCGCCTGCTGCTCGGTCACGGGCGCTACACGGACGACATCGTGCTGCCGGGGATGCTGCATGGGGTGGTGCTGCGCAGCCCGCACGCCGCCGCGACGATCGGCGCGATCGACACCAGGGCGGCCGCTTCGCTGCCCGGCGTGCGCGCGATCTACACCGGCGCCGATCTCGCCGCGGATGGGATCGGTCCCTTGCCCTGCGCCGTCGTGCTGGACAATCGCGACGGCACGAAGATGGCCGCGCCGCCGCATCCCGCGCTGGCCCAGGGCGCGGTGCACCATGTGGGCGATCCGGTCGCCTTCGTCGTCGCCGAGACCATCAAGGCCGCGCGCGACGCGGCCGAGGCGATCGCGGTGGACTACGAACTTCACGCCGCGATCACCGACCCCGAGGCGGCGCTGGCCCCCGGCGCGACCCGGGTCTGGTCCGACCTTCCCACCAACCAGGTGTTCGACTGGGAGATCGGCGACAAGGCGGCCACCGACGCGCTGTTCGCCAGGGCCGCCCATGTCACGCGCCAGACGGTGGTGAACAACCGGATCATCGTCTCGTCCATCGAGGCGCGCGCCGCGCTCGCCGAGTACGACGCGGCGTCCGGCCGCTGGACCTTGTATGCGAACACCCAGGGCGGCTGGCTGGTGAAGGGCCTCATCAACGGCGTGTTCGGGGTGGATTCGGAGCGCTTCCGCATCGTCACGCCCGATGTCGGCGGCGGCTTCGGCATGAAGCTGTTCCTCTACGCCGAACACGTCCTGACCTGCTACGCCGCGCGCAAGCTGGGGGTTCCGGTGAAATGGGCGGCCGACCGGTCGGAGGCGTTCGTCTGCGACACCCAGGGCCGCGACAACGTGACCCTGGGCGAGATCGCGCTCGATGCCGGGGGCAAGGTGCTGGCGCTGCGCACGCGCAACATCGCCAACATGGGCGGCTATCTGTCCACCTTCGCGCCCTATATCCCGACCTACGCGGGCACCGGCGTGCTCGCCTCGGTCTATGGGTTCCAGGCGGTCTACGCCAACGTGATCGGCGTGTTCACCAACACGGTGCCGGTGGACGCCTATCGCGGCGCCGGCCGGCCCGAGAGCAACTACCTGGTCGAGCGGCTGATGGACCAGGCGGCGCGCGAGCTCGGGATCGACCGGGCGGAGTTTCGCCGCCGCAACATGCTGCGCCCGGCCGACCTGCCGCACGAAACGCCGGTGGGCAAGACCTACGACAGCGGCGATTTCCCGCGCGTGCTGGACACCGCGCTCGCCACCATGGACTGGGCCGGATTTCCGGCCCGCCGCGCCGCCTCGGCCGCCGCCGGCAAGCGTCGCGGCATCGGGCTCGCGTATTACCTGGAAGCCACCGGCGGGGATCCGACCGAGCGGGCCGAGATCCGCTTCGCCGAGGATGGCGGCGTCGATGTCTATGTCGGCACCCAATCCACCGGCCAGGGCCACGAGACCGCCTATGTGCAGCTCATCTCGAACCGCCTCGGCATCGATGCCGAAGCGATCCGCATCCGCCAGGGCGATACCGACACGATCCCGGTGGGCGGCGGCACCGGGGGCGCGCGGAGCCTCTATTCCGAGGGCCAGGCGATCCTGCTCACCGCCGATACGGTGATCGAGAAGGGCCGCCGGGCGGCGGCGGAGATGCTGGAAGCGGCGGCGGCGGATATCGTCTTCGCCGAGGGCCGCTTCGCGATCGCCGGCACCGATCGCGGCGTGGATATCATGGCGCTCGCCGCCGATCAGCGCCGCAAGGCCGCCGCCGGCGAAGCCGCGATCATCCTCGATGCGGCGGAGGTGGCCGAGATCAAGGCGCACACCTTCCCCAATGGCTGCCACATGGCGGAGCTGGAGATCGACCCGGAAACCGGAACGATCCGCCTGCTCCGCTACACCGTCACCGACGACGTCGGCCGCGCGGTGAACCCGATGATCGTGCGCGGCCAGGTGCATGGCGGGGTGACGCAGGGCTTCGGCCAGGCGACCCTGGAGCACGCGGTGTACGATCCGGACTCGGGACAATTGCTGTCCGGCAGCTTCACCGACTACGCACTGCCGCGCGCCGACGATATTCCGGATATCGAGGTGGATTTCGTGGAGGTCCCCTGCGCGACGAACCCGCTCGGCGTGAAAGGTGCCGGCGAGGCGGGCGC
>JAKAZN010000413.1 GCA_021815835.1 Pseudomonadota bacterium | reverse complement strand
TCCTCTGCCGCGATCAGGTTCTGCGTCGATACCACCACCGCCAGATTCTCGATCGCGCGCGCATACAGCAAGGTCCGCCACGATTCCCACAGACGCCGCTTGTTCACCCCCGCCGGCATGAAGATCAGTTCCGCGCCGCCGAGCGCCAACGCGCGCGTCACCTCCGGCATATAGACCTCGCTGCACATCGCGAGACCCACCTTGCCGTGAACCGTGTCGAACACCGGGAAATCGTCGCCCGCCACATACTGGAATTCCCAGACGGCGCCGCCGGTGTAGATCCACGGGCCGTTCGGATGGGTGCGCCGGTAGCGCGCGGGTGGCCTTCCGTCGGGCCAGGCCATCACCACCAGATTATACGCCGTGGCGCGCGCGGGATCGATCGGCTCGATCGTGCCGAACACGGCATGGATGCGGTGGCGCGCGGCGGCCGCGGCAAGCTCCGGGATCGGATCGTAGGTCGCGGGCATCCGCCAGGGGCCGGGATAGGATTCGGGGAAGCAGACGAAATCCGCGCCCTCCGCCGCGGCGCGACCGATCCAGGCGACGGCCTCGGCGACGTTGCGCGCGTCATCCGGCGGGGCGGCGATGCGCGGCTGGACGACGGCGATGCGGGGCTTGGACATGGGGGTCTCCTCCGAGCGATGGCTTTGCGCGTATCGTCCACCCGCGCGCCCTGGGTGGCAATCGCGGCGATGGACAGCACAGGGCGCGCCCGGTAAGCGCGAGGCCGCCCGCACCCTGGCCCGCCCAAGGATCCTCGCCCTGACCCCCGAACACAGCGCCGTCCTGCAGCACGCCGGCTACGGCGCCGTCGCGCTCGCGGTGGGGATCGAGAGCCTCGGCATTCCGTTTCCCGGCGAATCGACGTTGATCGCCGCCGCGCTCTATGCCGGGGCGACCCACCGGCTGGACATCCTGGGCGTGATCGCCGCGGCCTCGGCGGGCGCGATCGTGGGCGACAGCATCGGGTTCTGGCTCGGCCATGCGTTCGGCCTGCGATTGCTGATGCGCTTCGGGCGGTATGTGCGCATCACGGAACGACGCATCCGGCTCGGGCAATATCTGTTCCGCCGCCATGGTGGAAAAGTCGTGTTCTTCGGCCGCTTCGTGGCGCTGCTGCGGGCGCTGGCGGCGTTCCTGGCCGGCGCGAACCGCATGCCCTGGCCGCGCTTCCTGGTCTTCAACGCGCTGGGCGGCGTCGTCTGGTCCTCGCTGTATGGGGGCGGCGCCTATCTGCTGGGTGGGCGGATCGTCCGCCTCGCGGCCCCCGTCGGGCTGGCACTAGGGGTGCTGGTGGTCGCGGGCGCGATCGTGGGGGTGCTGTTCCTGCGCCGCCACGAGGAGGTGCTGGCGGACCGCGCCGAGCGCGAGATGCCGGGCCCGCTCTTCCCGCGGCATCGGGCGGAGCCGAGGCGATAAGGGCGGGCAAGGCCGCGTGTCCGAATTCCTGGGACCGCCTCTCCCCAGCCCGCCCGCACGACAAGGGCCGGGCGACATGCTTTAATCGGCCCGAATCAACGGAGGGACCCCCGATGCAACCCGTCATGCTCGTCACCGGCGGCAGCCAGGGGATCGGCGCCGCGATCGCCCGCCTCGCCGGCCGGCGCGGCTACCGCGTCGCCCTGACCTACCGCGCCAACCAGGCCATGGCCGAGACCGTCGCCCGCGACATCGAAGCCGCCGGCACCGCCGCCCGCGCGATCCGCGTGGCGATGGAATCCGAAGCCGACATCATGGCTGCCTTCGCCACCGTCGATCGCGACTTCGGCTGCCTGGATGTCCTGGTCAACAATGCCGGCACCACCGGTCCCACGACGCGGATCGAGGACGTGACCGCCGCGATCCTGGATGAGGTTCTCGCCGTCAACGTGCGCGGCGCCTTCCTCGCCACCCGCGAGGCGGCGCGGCGCATGGCGAAGGATCGCGGCGGCGCGGGGGGCAGCATCGTCAACATCTCCTCGCGCGCGGCGGAATTCGGCGGCGCGGGCGAATGGGTGCACTACGCCGCCTCCAAGGGCGCGCTCGAATCCCTCACCATGGGCGCCGCGCGGGAGCTCGGGGCGCGCGGCATCCGGGTGAACGCCGTCAGCCCGGGACTGATCGAGACCGATCTGCACGCGCGCGCCGGCCTCGGCGACCGGCTGGCGCGCCTAGTCGGCGGCGTGCCGATGGGCCGGGTCGGATCGCCCGAGGAAGTGGCGGAAGCCGTGCTCTGGCTTGCCTCCGATGCCGCCGCCTATGTCAGCGGCGCGATCGTTCCGGTTTCGGGAGCACGCTGATGGAACCGCGCCTGGCTCTGCCCCGTCTGGCTCTTATCGTCGGTGCCGGCAGCGGACTTTCCGCCTCGCTCGCGCGGCTGTTCGCGCGCCATAACGTCCAGGTGGCGATGGCGGCGCGCAATCCGGACAAGCTCGCCGCGCTGTGCGCGGAAACCGGCGCTGCCTCCTTCGCCTGCGAAGTTTCGGAACCGGAAGAAGTGGGCGGGCTGTTCGACGCGGTGGTGGCCTCGCTCGGCGAACCCGACGTGGTCGTGTTCAACGCCGCCGCGCGCGCCCGCGGCCCCGTGGCCTCGCTGGTGCCCGAGGAGGTCGCCCGCGCGATCGCCGTCTCCGCCTATGGCGGGTTCCTGGTGGGCCAGCAGGCGGCGCGGCTGATGGTGCCGAAGGGCGCGGGGACGATCCTGTTCACCGGCGCGTCGGCCTCGGTGAAGGGCTACCCGCTGTCGGCGCCGTTCGCGATGGGCAAGTTCGCGTTGCGCGGGCTGGCGCAAAGCATGGCGCGCGAACTGGCGCCGCAGGGCGTGCATGTGGCGCATGTCGTCATCGACGGTGCGATCCGCAATCCGGGCCGGACGGAGCCGCCGGACGCACCGGATTCCATGCTGGACCCGGACGCGATCGCCGCCACCTATTGGCACCTGATCGGCCAGGACCGCAGCGCCTGGACGTGGGAGGTGGAAGTGCGGCCCTGGGTGGAGCGGTTCTGAACCCGGGGGCGTTGGTCCCTCCCCCGGCGCGCTTTGCGCGCCGGGCTTGGTTTGCCGCGCAGCCCAGGCCGCGAGAGCGGGAGATGTCGCTTGAGGGCAGGCCCGGCCTTGCGGGTGCGGACGGGACGCCGTGCACGGGCGAGGGGTCGGACTCTCCGCATTCTGGTATGATAATGCAACAATTAGGGCGCGCGTTTCCCGGCGCCGATTCAGGTGCGAATCAAAGGGGTGCCCATGCGCACCAGCAGCAGCATGTCGGACCGCCGCGAGGGCGGGCGCCACAGGCGCCGGCGGCG
>JAKAZN010000412.1 GCA_021815835.1 Pseudomonadota bacterium | reverse complement strand
GATCAGCAGGCGCAGCCGAGGCTGGCGCTCGGCGATGCGCGCGAAGGTCGGCAGGAAGCGCCAGGCCATGGTGGCGACCGGCAGATCGAGGCGCTCGGCTTCCGGCCAGAGCCAGTCCATCGTGCCGTCCTCGGCCCAGTCATGCTGGTGCGGCCGGGTCAGCGACCAGCGCAGCCCGAGCATCCCCGGCCGTTCCTTCCAGTGCGTGATCGTCTCGCGGCTTTCCGGCCGATCGAGCGGGAAATGGCCCAGGATCGCAAACCGGCCGGGATGGTCGCCCACGGCGTCCACCGCCAGTTCGTTGCCGCCCGGGTCCCAGGATGGCGGATGGATCACCGCCGCATCGACCCCGGCCACCGCCATCTCGGCCAGCAATTCCGTGGCGGAGAAGGCGGAGACCTGGCGATGATGCCCGCTTGGCGTGCCGCCGGCCCAGAGATGCACCTGCGCGTCGGTGATTCGCATCGGCTGGCCCCCCCGTTCGATTTTCGGCCCGAGGCGCGGCTATCCCGCCTCGATCCGCAACATTGCCGGCTTCTCCAGCACCGCGTCCAGCGCCCCGATCCGCGCCAGCGCCGCGCGCATCGCGGATTCGCGGGTCTCGTGCGTGACCAGCACCACCGGCACCGCCTCGCCCGGCGCGCGGCCCCGCTGCAACATGCTTTCCAGAGACACGCCCTGGTCGCGCAGCACGGCGGTGACGTCGGCGATCACGCCCGGGCGATCCGTCACCATCAGCCGCAGATAGTAGCACCCGACATGATCGCCGATCGGCAAGGAGGGCGCGTCCGACACCGCCCCGCCCCAGACCGGCGTCGCACGGCCGCGCGCCAGATCGATCAGGTCGGCGACCACGGCCGACGCGGTCGGACCCGCGCCGGCGCCGCGGCCTTCCAGCATCACGCGGCCGACGACATCGCCCTCGATCACCACCGCGTTGAACACGCCATCGACGCGCGCGAGCGGCGCGCCCTGCGCCACGAGGCAGGGATGCACGCGCGCGGAAATCCCCGCCTCCGAGGCCCGCGCAAGACCCAGCAGCTTGATGCGGTAGCCGAGCTCGCCCGCGAACCCGATATCCAGCGCGGAAATTCCGCGGATGCCTTCGACATGCACCGCCTCGAACGCGACCGCGCGGCCGAACGCCAGCGCCGCCAGGATCGCCAGCTTGTGCGCCGCGTCGATGCCGTCGATATCGAAGGACGGATCGGTCTCGGCGTAGCCCAGCCGTTGCGCGTCGGCGAGGATTTCCGCGAAGTCGCGGCCTTCTTCCCGCATCCGCGTCAGGATGTAGTTGCAAGTGCCGTTCAATATCCCGGCGATCGAGAGGATGCGGTTCGCCGCCAGCCCCTCGCGCAGCGCCTTGATGACCGGGATGCCGCCGGCCACCGCCGCCTCGAACGCGAGCGCGATCCCGGCGCGTTCCGCCGCCGCCGCCAGCGCCGCGCCATGCACCGCGAGCAGCGCCTTGTTCGCCGTCACCACCGGCTTGCCGCGCGCGATCGCCGCGTCCACCAGGGCGCGCGCGGGACCCTCGGCGCCGCCGATCAGTTCCACCACCACATCGACCGTGGGATCGGCGGCCAGCGCCGCCGCGTCGTCGTGCCAGGCGATCCCGTCCAGCGCCACGCCGCGATCGCGCGTGCGGTCGCGGGCGGAGACGGCACGCACCACGATCGGGCGGCCGGCGCGGGCGGCGATCAGCTCCGCGTTGGCGGACAGCAGCCGCAGCACCCCGCCGCCGACCGTGCCGAGACCGGCGATCCCTACGCCAAGCGGCCGGCTCATGGCGAACCCAGCGCGGGGGCCAGGGCGGCCGGCTCGGCCTGATTCGATCCGGCTTGCAGGAAATTGCGGATC
This sequence comes from Pseudomonadota bacterium, assembly GCA_021815835.1. Taxonomy (GTDB): domain Bacteria; phylum Pseudomonadota; class Alphaproteobacteria; order Acetobacterales; family Acetobacteraceae; genus JAJZVS01. The sequence goes on along the minus strand of JAKAZN010000412.1, from coordinate 1,427 downwards.
GACCGGCAGGCCTGGCGCAGCCGGTGCGTGTTCTCCACCAGGGCGATGCGAACGTAGCCCTCCCCGTGCTCGCCGAAGCCGATGCCCGGAGCGACCGCGACCTTGGCGCGTTCCAGCAGCAGCTTGGAGAATTCCAGGCTGCCGAGCGCGGCGTAGCGCGGCGGCACCGGCGCCCAGGCGAACATCGATCCGTCCGGCGACGGCACGTCCCAGCCGGACGCGGCCAGGCCCCGGATCAGCACGTCGCGGCGTTCCTTGTACAGCGCCCGCATCTCCGCCACGCAATCCTGCGGCCCGTTCAGCGCGGCGGTCGCCGCGACCTGGATCGGCGTGAAGGCGCCATAGTCGAGATAGGATTTCATCCGCGCCAGCGCCGAGATCAGCCGCGGATTGCCGGCGGCAAACCCCATCCGCCAGCCCGGCATGGAATAGGTCTTGGACATCGAGGTGAACTCCACCGCGATCTCCTTCGCCCCCGGCACCTGCAACAACGACGGCGGCGGCTTGGATTCGTCGAAATAGATCTCGGCATAGGCGAGATCGGACATGATCCAGATGTCGTGACGGCGGGCGAAGGCGACGATCTCGCGATAGAAATCCAGGTCCGCGAGATGCGCGGTGGGGTTGGACGGAAAGTTCACGATCAGCGCGGTGGGTTTCGGCACCGAGTGGCGCACCGCGCGATCGAGCGCGCGCAGCATCTCCTCGTCCGGCGCGGCGGGGACGGACCGCACCGCGGCCCCGGCGATGATGAAGCCGAACTGATGGATCGGATAGGACGGGTTCGGCACCAGGATCGTATCGCCCGGCGTGGTGATGGCGGAGGCCAGGTTCGCCAGCCCCTCCTTCGAGCCCAGGGTGGCGATCACTTCCGTTTCCGGATCGAGCGCCACGTCGAACCGGCGCTGGTAGTAGCCCGCCAGCGCGCGGCGCAGCCCGGGGATGCCCTTGCTGACGGAATAGCGATGGGTGCGCGGGTCCTGCACCGCCTCCACAAGCTTCGCAACGATATGTGGCGGCGTGGCGCTGTCGGGATTGCCCATGCCGAGATCGATGATGTCTTCCCCGGCGGCGCGGGCCCGGGCCTTGGCGGTGTTCACTTCCGCGAAGACATAGGGGGGCAGGCGGCGGATACGGTGGAAGTCGCTCGACATCGTGGGGTCCTGGGGGGTGGGAACGAAGGCCCGGGGATCCGGGCGGGACGTTCCTACCGCAGTCCGGGGCGGGACCCAAGCGCCGGCGGGCGCCGCACGGTTCAGCCCGCCGCCAGGAGCTTCGTCATATAGACGCGGCGAAAGCCCTTCTCCTCGGCGCGATGGGTCTCGACGAAGCCGAGCCTGCGATACAATGCGATATTCTCGGTCATCCGCTCATGCGTGTAGAGACGCAGCGCGCGGTACCCGGCCGCGCGCGCGACCGCCGTCGCC
>JAKAZN010000411.1 GCA_021815835.1 Pseudomonadota bacterium | reverse complement strand
CCGGGCATCGCACTCGGCCAGGCGGTGGATGCGATCCACGGCGTCGCCGCGCGGCTTGGCGCGCCGGCGAGCCTGCAGGGCGCGTTCCAGGGCACCGCGCAGGCGTTCCAGGCCTCGCTGTCGTCGATGCCGCTGTTGATCGCGGCGGCGATCCTGGTCGTCTATATCGTGCTCGGCATCCTGTACGAGAGCTACATCCACCCGATCACCATCCTGTCCGCCCTGCCGGCGGCGGGCGTCGGCGCGCTCGTGATGCTGTGGCTGCTGCGCTACGATCTGTCGGTGATCGCGATCGTCGGCATCATCCTGCTGATCGGGATCGTGAAGAAGAACGCGATCATGATGATCGATTTCGCCTTGCAGGCGCAGCGCAACGAGGGCCTGTCGCCGCGCGAGGCCATCCACCAGGCCTGCCTGCTCCGCTTCCGCCCGATCATGATGACCACCTTCGCCGCGCTGTTCGGGTCCCTGCCGATCGCCTTCGGCCAGGGCGCGGGATCGGAGCTGCGCCAGCCGCTGGGCGTCGCGATCGTCGGCGGGCTGCTCGTCTCGCAATGGCTGACGCTCTACACGACCCCGGTGATCTATCTCTATCTGGAACGGCTGTCGCACCGGATCGGGCGCGTGGCAAAACCGTCACGCGTGGCGGACGCGCTGAGCGAACCGGGGATCGCGGAATAGCGCCTCAGCGCCGCTCCAACTCCGCCACGAAGGCCGCCGTCTGCGCCGGCCAGTCCGGCAGCGCGCGCCCGGTGCTCCACGCCGCCTCGGCCATCGCCGCGCGCAGCCCGGCATCGAAGATCACCCGTCGCAGCGCCTTCGCCAGTTGGTCGATATCCCCCGGCGGACAGACCACCCCCGCCTCCGGCGGCACAAGGGTGCCGGCGCTGGTCGCCGCGACGGGCAGGCCGTGCTTGAGTGCCTCCGCCACCGTCGTCCCGTAGCCTTCCCACCAGGACGCCAGCGCGAACAGATCCGCCCCGTGCCACAGCGCGTCCAGCGAGGCCGCGTCGGCCTCGCCCACGAACCGCACGCGTTCTTCGACCCGCAACACTGAAACCAGCGCGCGCAATGCCGCCGCATGGGCCGCATCCCGCGCCGCGCCCACGATCGTGAGCTTCCAGTCCAGATCGAACAGCCGCGCCAGCGCGCGGATCAGCACATCGTGCCCCTTGCGCGGCGTCAGCGCGCCCACCGACAGGATCGCGCAGCCCGGCCCGCCCGACCCCGCCGCGCGCGGCGCATCCGGCGTGCCGGGCACCACGATGCCGATCCGCCCGGGATCGACGCCGAATTCCTCGGCCAGCCGCTTGGCGGTCTCCGCGCTGGTCGCGATCACCCGCGCCAGCCGCGGCAACAGCCGCAACTCCGTGTTCCGCAGGCCGGCGCGCACGCTGTCGGCGTGGCCCGGTTCCAGCGCGGTCAGATGATGGACCAGCCCCACCGCCGGGCGCGCGGCCAGCGCATCCCCGTGGCCCGCGAAGGCGGGCAGCACCAGGCCGTCGATCACCGGCAAGGTCGCCGCCGGCAGCGCCGCCCAGGCCGCCAGCGCGGCGGCGCGCGCGGCGGCGTCCGGCAGCGGATGCGTCCCGGGCAGCGCCAGCAGGCGCGGCGTATGGCCGGCGGCGCGCAGCCCCTCGGCCAGACACGCCGTGTAGGTGTGCGGGCCGCTGCCGGTGGCCTCGATCGCCGGGGTGGCCGGAACCAGAAGGGTGATGTCCATCCCGCCAATCTGCCCGTCGGCGGGCATGTGCTCAACCGGCCAGTTCAGCCGGCGGCAGGATCAGCCGGCGGCCCGTTCAGTGCGGCGCGGCTTCCTTGCCGTGCCGTGTTGAACGGGTCGCCGTCAGGGCATCGGCGCCGAGATCGGCATGGGTCAGATACATCGTCACCTCGCCGAACCAGTCGGTATCGAAACGCAGATGCACCGGCAGCTTCGCCCCGCCAGGCTCGAGCGCGGCGAACCAGGCGGCCCCATGCAGGGGCCGGCTGTCGCGCTGACGATGGCCATACAGGAATCCCTCCAGCATCCTTCCGGTGAAATCGCAGCGCCGCGCGGGGCCCGCGAAGATGGACCGCGCGGTGCGTGGCAGCGCCGCGTCGCCCGCATCGCGCGCCACGATCACGCCGAGCCGGCGCCCATCGAAGGTGCGCACGGAATCCATACAGCTCCCGCTGATCGCAAGGCGCCGCAGCAGATCGACCACGGCGGTCAAGGTATCGACCGTGCCGACCTGATCGGCCGCCGGTACCCTGTGGCGCTCGCGCCGGATCGGCGGCATCACGGCGCGCAAGCTCGGCACCCCGTCGCGATAGGTCATCCGCAGGTGATGCACGCCGCCATGCCACACCCCATCCGCGCGATAGGTCCGCGGTGCCGGCCGGCCATCCCTCCAGCCACCGGCGACAACGTCCACCTGATGGCCGCGATAGAAGAACCCGACCAGACCGATCGTGCCATAGCCAAGGCGCATACGATACCCGCCCGGCCACACCGCCAGACTGACCCGGAAGCGCAGGATCGGAATGCCGTGCGTGTAGGCGACGTAATCGAGCCGCGCGTCCGTCACCCGCGCGGGCGGCGGCGCGGGCGGCGGCGCCGCGGCCGTCCCGAGCGGCAGCCCCACGGCAAACGCGACAGCCGGCAGCCAGGAGCGCGCGCGCATCATCCCGTTTCCCTGGCACGAGGGCGCGCCGCCTGGCAAGCGCCGCAACCTTGCCCAACGGGCCATCGCGCGAATGCGCCGCTCGCCGAAAGGCCACAGCGCACCGTCGATGATCTTCTGCCCGGCAAGTCCCGCCCGGCCATCCTCCTGGATCGCCGCGCCACCAGCGTCGTGCGCGAGGTCGCGTGGCCATCGGGAGACCGCCGCTTTCCGGGCGAGCCGCGATTGCCCGACGCCGCCAGCATCGTCCGTGTCGAGGCACGCATCCAGCGCGGCGAGAAGACGCATGCCGAGACCCGCTGTTACATCTCCCCGGCCACGCTGACCGCCGAGGCCGCGCGCCGCGCGCCGCGCGGTTCGCGGCCATTGGGGCATCGAGAACCGCCTGCACCGGGTGCCGGAGCCACCTTCAACGACGACCAGTCCCGCCCGCGAAAGGGCTTTGGGGCCACGAACATGGCCGTCATCCGCCACTTCGCCCGCAATCCGGCGCGGGCGGCGAAGGATAAGAAGTCCGCCAACCTGCGCGGCAAGATCGCGGGCTGGGCTACAGGCTCCCTGGACGCCTTCCTCAACAAAAGGATCAGCTGAATTTGGATTCGTGGCCCCGGGGCGCGCGGGCGGC
>JAKAZN010000410.1 GCA_021815835.1 Pseudomonadota bacterium | reverse complement strand
ATCCGGCTGGCCGGTCGCGCATCCGTGAACCCCGCGATGAGTTCGGTCCCCGGACGCGGACGATCGGCTGAGCGAGCGTCCGCGGCTCGCCCGCTGCCCGGTGGCGGCCGCGTGGCGCGACACGGGTCGCGCCGCCGATCGTCCGCGCGCGTCGCTGCAAGCGACCCGCCGGGGAAAACAACAGCTCGGGGGCGCGCCGGTCGGAGGCGCCCGCTACCCCACCCGCCCGGGATCCGCCCCCGCCACGACGCTGCTCCCCACCCCCAGCGCGCGCTGCATATGCACCACGTCCAGCCAGCGCCCGAATTTCAGCCCCGCCGCGCGCAACGTCCCGACATGCTGGAACCCCAGGCTCGCATGGAGCCCGATCGAGCCGACATTCTCGGTATCCCCGATCACCGCGATCATCTGGCGAAATCCCGCCGCCTCCGCGAGCGCCAGCAGCTCCGCCACCAGCGCCTTGCCCACCCCCTGGCCGCGCTGGTCCTGGCGCACGTAGACGCTGTCTTCCAACGTGAAGCGATAGGCGCTGCGTTCGCGGAACTGGGTCGCGTAGGCATAGCCCAGCACTCCGCTGGCATCGATCGAAACAATCCACGGCCAGAAGCGGTCGCGCACGCGCGCGAAGCGGGATTCCATCTCCTCCACGCTCGGCGGGATCTCCTCGAAGCTGCCGGTGCCGGTCAGCACGTGATGGGCGTAGATCGCCTGGATTTCCGGGATATCGGCGGCGGTCGCGGGGCGGATCGGCATCGTATCACCCTTGGGATGGATCAGACCGGCAGCCCCAGCACGGAGGCGGCGTCGCAGGCAAACGCCAGCAGCGCGCGATCGCGCCCAGGCCCGGCCAACAGCGACAAGCCCACCGGCGCGCCGCGCACCTGCCCGGCCGGCAAGGTGACCTCCGGCAGGCCGCAGGCGCCGGCGATCGCGGTGACGCCGATGGTCGCCTGGCGCACCGAATCCTGCTCCGCGAGCGAGGAGTTGAGAAGCGGCGCGGCGCAGGGGCTGGTGGGCATCACCAGGATCGCCCCACCTTCCAGCAGTGGGCGGATGCGCGCCTGGAATGCGCGGCGGAAGGCGCGCCCGCGCCCGGAATCGGAGGGATCGACGGCGCGGGCGGCGGCGAAGCGCTCGGCGACGCCGGGGCCGAATTTCGGCGCGGTGGCCTCGATCCAGGCGCCGAGCGTGGCCCAGATCTCCTCGGCCTGGACCATGCGCATATGATCGTAGAGCGAGTCGATACCCTCCGGCACCAGCCGCACGCCGATCGCGCGTCCGCGCAGCTGTTCCAGCCGTTCCAGCGCCGGGCGCAGCGCCTCGGCGACATCGGGCTGGGCGTTGACCCAGGCATCGTCCACCCGCAGCAGCGGTCCGCCGAGCTCGGCCGGCCCGCCCGGCAGCAGCACCTCGCCCACGCCCGACAGCAGCGAGGCGGTGCGCGCGAACCAGCCCGCGGTATCGAGGCTGGGGGCGAGGCCGCGCGCGCCGGCCAGGCTGATCGCCCCGAAGCTCGGCCGGATGCCGTAAATGCCGCAATAGCTCGCCGGGATGCGCACCGAGCCCGCGGTGTCCGACCCCAGCGCGAAATCCGCCGCCCCCCCGCCGACCGCGGCGGCCGAGCCGGCGCTCGATCCACCCGGAAAACGGTCCGGCGCGGCCGGGTTGCGCGGCGTGCCGTGCCAGACATTCTCCCCGGTCAGTCCGAAGGCGAGCTCCACGGTCTTCGTCTTGCCCACCAGCGCCGCCCCGGCCTGCAGCAGCGCGGTGACCACCGGCGCGGTGGCGACAGCCTGCGGATGGGTGCGGGCCCAGTCGGGATGGCCGTAGCTGGTGACCGCGCCCGCCACGTCGAACAAATCCTTGACCGCGAAGCTGCGCCCCGACAGCCGGCCGGAGCCGAGCGGGGCGCGCGTGACGCGCGGGCCGGGGATGAAGGCGCCGAGGCTGTCATCGGCCGGCGGAGCTGCGGAGAGCGTGTTCATCGGGGCTGGCTTGCGCGGTTTGAGGCGGGAAGGGAAGGGCAGATAAGGGTGCGATGCAAGGCCTCGGTCGCCGCATCCGGGGCCGAGACGTGGCGGCCCTGGTCCTGCCGTCCCGAGGCCGCGCCCCCCCCGCCTGGTTTTTGACCCGCGGGCCGATTTTGCTTTGGCCCGCCCCCCGGACGTGCGATATTTGCAACCCGGTTCGGGGTAACGCCCTCCCGCCTTTCGCGGCGATCGGGGCTGCGCGTCTGTCGCGCTGCCCGGGGCGCTGCGGCCGTTTGCCCCGGTCTGCGCGACGGGGGCATACTCACCCGGGGCGATCGCCGGCCGCGCCCGCGCGACCGGCGGCGACATCATCGGAAGGCCGGGGGGCGGCCGAAGGCGCAGACTGCACGGCCCGGCGGCCGGGGCGGGATCCCACGTGGAACCGCGCTCCCACCGTCCGGCCACGATAGGGACAGATTGGTGGATATCAACGACTCGCTCGCCTCCGACCCCGAACGCCGGCGCCGCTTCACCCCCGGCCCGCTCGCCGATGCGCCCGATCCCGGCCCGCGCGGCCGCGCCGCGGCCGATGAGGCGCTGAACCCCCGCATCCGCGCCGTCATCATGGCCGGCCGCTTCTACGGCCTCGAAATCGACCCCGCCGAGTTCCGCAATGTCGAGGGCGCCACCGAACCCACCGCCGCCTCGCTGTCGGCCTGGGCGCAGAACGCCGGCATGTGGTCGCGCGCCGTGCGGCTCAAATTCCGCCACCTGATGAAGCTGAGCGATTCCGGCCCCGTCGTGCTGCTGTTCGCCGATGGCGGCGCCGGCCTGCTCACCGGCGTCAACACCGAACACAAGGTCGTCCTGCTGCGCGATCCGATGGCGCCCGAGGGCGAGCCGCCGGTTCCGGTCGATGAGCTCCGCCTGTCGGCGCAATGGAACGGCGAAGCGATCCTGCTGCGCGGCACCCGCGGCCAGTCGGAGGCGGAGGCGCCGTTCTCGATGCGCTGGCTCGCCGGCCTCGTGCTGAAGGAACGCACGCTGCTGCGCGATATCGGCATCGCCTCGTTGACCCTGAGCCTCCTCACCATCTTCCCGCCCTTCCTGGTGATGACGGTCACCGACAAGGTGCTGACCTATCACAGCTACTCCACCCTCGCGCTGATGAGCGTGCTGGTCGCGATCTTCATCGGCTACGAGACCTTCCTCGGCCATGCGCGGCGCCTGATCGTGCTGATCGTGGGCGTGCGGATCGATTCCAAGCTCAATCTGCACATCTTCTCGCGCCTGGTGCGGCTCTCGCTCGATTATTTCGAGCGCCA
>JAKAZN010000409.1 GCA_021815835.1 Pseudomonadota bacterium | reverse complement strand
CGGCACCTATCGGCTGGAATTCGTGCGCACGAAGACGGGTTTCGCCGTGTAGCGCGGTCCCCCCGAGGGCCATCACCGCGCCGCATCGTCCCCCGTTCCCCGCTCCCCGCGCAGCAGCGCCGAGACGAACAGCGCCGCCCAGCCCAGCATCAGCAGGCTCCCCCCGATCGGGGCCAGGAACCCGACCGGCCAGCCACCCAGCGCCAGCCCATACACGCCCGCGCCGAACAGCAACGCCCCGGCCAGGAACGCCGCCCCGGCGAAATGCGCCCGCCGCCCGCCGCCCTGCCCTACCCACAGCCCGGTGCCGAGCAGCGCCAGCGCGTGCCAGCCCTCCATGCGGATGGTGCTGTTGACCATCGCCAGCCGCGCCGGGCCGATCCCGTCCAGCGCGTGCGCCGCCAGCGCCGCCATTGCGACCGCGCCCATGCCGACCAGCGCGCCGGCGCCGATCCAAATCCGTCCCGTCATCGCGGCATCCCCTGGCTGTCCCCTTCCGTCGCGGCCGGGCGGCCTATAGCATCCGCCCCGTCATGCCGCGCGGCGATCTGTTTCCCGAAATCGGCCCGTTCGAGACCGGCTATCTGCCGCTCTCCTCGGGTCATGTCATGTATTGGGAGCAGGCGGGCAACCCCCGTGGGCGCCCGGTGCTGTTCCTGCATGGCGGTCCGGGCGCGGGCGCGGGCGCGATCCACCGGCGATTCTTCGATCCCGGCTTCTGGCGCATCGTGATCTTCGACCAGCGCGGCGCCGGCCGCTCCCGCCCGCTCGGCGCGCTCACCGACAACACCACCCCGGCGCTGGTGGGCGATATCGAGACGTTGCGCCGCCATCTGGGCGTCGAGCGCTGGCTGCTGTTCGGCGGCTCCTGGGGATCGACGCTTGCGCTCGCCTACGCGCAGGCCTGGCCGGAGCGGGTGGCGGGCTGCGTGCTGCGCGGCGTGTTCCTGGGCCGGAAGGCGGAGCTCGACTGGTTCCTGCACGGGCTGGCGGCATTCTTCCCCGACGCGCATGCGACCTTCGCGGGCTACCTGCCGGAGGCGGAACGCGGCGATTTGCTGGGCGGTTACCTGCGCCGGCTGACCGATCCCGATCCGGCGGTGCACCTGCCGGCCGCGCGCGCCTGGTCGGTCTATGAAGGCTCGTGCAGCACCTTGCTGCCCAGCCCCGAGACCGTCAGCTCCTTCGCGCAGGAGCGCACGGCGCTGGGCCTGGCGCGGATCGAGGCGCATTATTTCGCGCACGGATTGTTCCTCCGCCCGGACGGTCTGCTGGGCGGGATGGAACGGATCGGCCAGATCCCCGCCGAGATCGTGCAGGGCCGCTACGACATGATCTGCCCGCCGGCGACCGCGTTCGAGCTCGCCGCGGCCTGGCCGGCGGCGCGGCTGTCGATCGTGCCGGACGCGGGACACTCGGCGCTGGAGCCCGGGATCCGCCGCGCGCTGGTGGCGGCGGTGGAACGATTTCGCAGCGGACGGACGGAGGCGGGAAAGCGATGAAGGTCGGCGTGATCGGGCTGGGCACCATGGGCATGGGGGCCGCGGTCAATCTGGTGCAGAAGGGCCATCATGTGACGGGGTGCGATCTGCGCGCCTCGGCGCGCGAGGCGCTGGTCGCTTCGGGCGGTGCCGCGGTGGCGCAACCGGACGCGCTGCCGGGCGATCTGGACGCGGTGCTGATCCTGGTGGTGAACGCGGCGCAGGAGCAGGACGTGCTGTTCGGCTCCGCCGGCTGTGCCGCGCTGCTGCCGCCGGGCGCGGTGGTCATCTGTTCGACGACGGTGGCGCCGGAGGTGGCACGCGCGTTGGAAACGCGGCTGACCGAAATGGGGCTGCTGATGTTGGACGCACCGGTCTCCGGCGGGCGCGCGGGGGCCGAGGCGGGGACGATGACGGTGATGGGCTCGGGCGCGCCGGCGGCGTTCGAGCGCGCCGGGCCGGTGCTGGAGGCGATGGCGTCGAAAATCTGGCGGCTGGGGGACGCGGCGGGCGCGGGCAGCACGGTGAAGATGGTGAACCAGCTTCTGGCGGGCGTGCATATCGCGGTGGCGGCCGAGGCTCTGGCGCTGGGCATCCGGGCGGGGGCGGATCCGCGGGTGCTGTACGACGTGATCTGTTCCTCGGCGGGCAGTTCGTGGATGTGGCAGAACCGGGTGCCGCATATCCTGGCGGCCGACGACACGCCGGCCTCGGCGGTGAATATCTTCGTGAAGGATCTGGGGATCGTGCTGGACCAGGCGCGCGCGCTGGCGTTTCCGGCGCCGATCGCCGCGACCGCGCATCAGCTGTTCCTGGGGGCGGCGGCGCTGGGGAACGGGGCGAAGGACGATGCGTTCGTGATCCGGGTGTGGGAGGCGCTGACCGGGATCGGACTGCCGAAGCCCGGCGGGGATTGACCGCGGGTCGGGCTTGAACCGGCACCGCTTGCGGGACCACTCTGCCCGCAACGAAGAAACCCGGAGGAAGCCATGCTGACCCGCCTGCTTCTGGCCGCCGCCCTGCTCGGCGCGCCGGCCGCGATCGCCCGTGCCGCGCCCTATGACCCGATGGTCCCGGCGGCGGCGCACAACATGAAGATCATCGGCCACAGCGACCTGAACGGCGCCGGCAAGGGCGGCGAGGGGCTGGCGCTGAAGCAATATCCCGGCGGGCGGCGGGTGCTGTTCCTGGCCCATGAATCCGCACCGGTTTGTTTCAGCGAGATCGACGTCACCGACCCCACGCATCCGAAGGTGATCGTGCAGGTCCCGACCGAGACCGCGTTCATCCGCTGCAACTCGCTCGGCGTGGCGGGCGACGTGCTCGCGGTCGCGCATCAGACCGCCAAGGCGGGAGAACCGGGCGCGGGGCTCGATCTCTATGACATCCGCGACCCGGCGCACCCGCGCAAGCTGTCGCATTTCGATACATCCGGGCCGCATTCGCGCGGGGTGCATTATGTGTGGTTCACCGACGGGCATTACGCGTACCTGTCCACCGGGGCGCGCGATTTCACGCCGCGCAACCCGAAGGACGACCAGTTCCTGATGATCGTCGATGTCTCCGATCCCCGCCATCCGCGCGAGGCCGGGCGCTGGTGGCTGGCGGGCACGCGGGTGGGCGACGTCGCGGCGGCGCCGGCGCGCATGTCCTGGCCCGATGCGGGGATCCGGATGCACTCGCTGACGATCCCCCGAGATCAGCCGAACCGTGCCTATATCGGCTGGATCGATGGCGGCTGGGTGATCCTGGATATCAGCGACAAGGCGCATCCGCGGGCGATCGTGCGCAGGTCGCTCGTTTCGATCGCGGAGGGCTT
>JAKAZN010000408.1 GCA_021815835.1 Pseudomonadota bacterium | reverse complement strand
GATTCCCGCCCAGCGGGCCTATGACGTGGGCTTCGTGAACCGGGTGACGAAACCCGGCCGGCACGAGGCGGAGGCGATGGCGATGGCCGAGGCCCTGCTCGATCAGGCGCCGCTGGTCATGGGCACGCTGAAGCGCCTGGCGGGCGAGATCGTTCCCATCGGTCCGATCGAGCGCATGGTCGCGACAAGCCGCGCGATCGACCGCGTGCGATCGAGCGAGGACATGGCCGAAGGCATCCGCGCCCACAAGGAAAAGCGGGCACCCCGCTTCCGGGGGCGGTGAGCGAACCGCCGTCGAGCTGGCTGCTCGCCGAGAACTACGCCGGATTGCAGGCCCAGGGGCTGGGACTGGCGGAAGCGGCCGGGCTTGCGCCCGAGCTTCGCGTGCTCGCCCCGCGCCCGCCCTGGGGCTGGATCACCGCGCGCGCCTGGCCCGCGCCGCTGATCCGCGTGGCCGAGGCGGTGACGCCTCCCTTGCCGGATATCGCGATCGGCTGCGGCGGCATGGGCGCGGTGGTGGCCGCGGCGCTGCGGGGCCGCGGCGTGCGGGCGGTCCAGGTGCAGCACCCGCGCATGGACCCGCGCCGCTTCGACGTGATCGTGGCGAACCGCCATGACGGGCTGACCGGGCCGAACGTGATCGTCACCCGCACCGCGCTGCATCGCGTGACGCAAGCCCGGCTCGCGCAGGCGGCGGAGGCCTGGCGCGCCCGGTTCGCCGGACTGCCGCGCCCGCTGGTCGCGGTGCTGGTGGGCGGCAGCAACGGGCGGTTCCGGCTGGACGCGGCGGTGGGCGAGAAGCTCGCGGCCGGGCTGGCGGAGATGATGGACCATGACCTTGTGGGCGTGGTCCTCACGCCTTCGCGCCGGACCGACCCGGCCGTGACCGCGGTGCTGCGCGCCGCGCTGGCCCCGCGCGGCGGCTGGGTCTGGGACGGGACGGGGGAGAACCCCTATTTCGGGATGCTCGCCCTGGCTGACGCCGTGGTGGCGACGGAGGACAGCGTGTCCATGGTCTCCGAGGCGGTCGCGACGGCCGCCCCGGTGCTGCTGGCGGAACTGCCCGGCCGGTCCCGGCGCATCCGCCAGTTCTCCGAAGGGCTGATCGCCGACGGGCGGATCCGGCGCTTCGCCGGGCGGTTGGACCTATGGCCCGTGGAGCCGATCGAGGATACCGCGATGGCCGGGGCCGAGCTGCGCCGGCGGCTGGGGCTGTAGTCGTTTTTGTCGGCCGATTCAGCCAATGCCCGGAAGCAGGCGTTGGCATCGGGCCACGAGGCCCCCGGAACCCGAACAGCAGCCTCCCGGCCGCCGCCCTTGCGGCGCGCGCCCCGGTTGCGCATGTTGCGCCCCGGCGAGAATGCCGTCGCCTCCCGCCGGGGAGGCGCGCGGCCAGCGGAGCAGATGGCGATGGATGGCGGGGCCGACGCGAGACGCATCACCCTCTATAATGAGGCGGATTTCGTCCCGATGCGCGCGGCCGGCCGGCTCGCCGCCGAAACCCTCGACATGATCACGCCGCATGTCCGTCCGGGCGTCACCACCGGCGCGCTCGATACGCTCTGCCACGATTTCATCACCGCGCGCGGCGCGATCCCCGCGCCGCTGAATTATCGCGGCTTTCCGAAATCGATCTGCACCTCCATCAACCACGTCGTCTGCCACGGCATCCCCGGGGAGCGGCGGCTGGAATCGGGCGATATCGTCAATATCGACGTGACCGTGATCCTGGACGGCTGGCACGGCGATACGTCGCGCATGTATGTGGCTGGCTCCGCCAGTACCAAGGCGCGCCATCTGATCGACATCACCTATGAGGCGCTGATGCGCGGCGTCGCGGCGATCCGCCCCGGGGCGACGCTCGGCGATCTCGGGGCCGCGATCCAGTCCTTCGTCGAATCGCATCGTTGCGGCGTGGTGCGGGATTTCTGCGGCCACGGCATCGGGCGACATTTTCACGAGGCGCCGAACATCCTCCATTACGGCCACCCCGGCGAAGGCCCCGTGCTGCGCCCCGGCATGTTCTTCACCGTCGAGCCGATGGTGAATGCCGGGCGGCCCGAGGTGAAAGTGCTGGATGACGGCTGGACCGCGGTGACGCGCGACCGCAGCCTGTCGGCGCAGTTCGAGCACATGGTCGGCGTAACCGCCGATGGTGTGGAAATCTTTACCCTTTCCCCCGCAGGCTACACCAAGCCGCCCTATCCGGCGGGCTGATCCCCGGGCGCGTCCCGCCAGGCTCCGCCCCCCAGCCGGGCGGACGCGACTGGCCCGGGTGAAGATGTGAAACGGGGACTGAAAGAAGCAAGTTTACCGCTGGAGTTTCCCTCCGGCGAGCCTGCCTCTGTGGCGGCCTCCGCCGCCGAGGGGCACCGCGCCCGGATGCGCGAGCGGCTGCTGCGCGCGGGGCCGGAGGCGCTGGCGGATTACGAATTGCTGGAGATGGTGCTCTATATCGCGCTGCCACGGCGCGACACGAAGGCGCTGTCGCGCGCGCTGCTCGCCCGCTTCGGCAGCTTCGCCGGCACGCTCGCCGCCGCGCCCAACGACCTGCGCGGCATCGAGGGCATGGGCGAGTCGGGTACCGCCACGGTGAAGATCGTGCACGCCGCGGCGCTGCGGCTGGCCCGGGCCGAACTGACCGGGCGCCCGCTGTTGTCCAACTGGGACCGGCTGATGGATTACCTCAACGCCGTGCTGGCGCGGGAGCGGGTGGAGCAGTTCCGCGTGCTGTTCCTGGACAACCGCAACCATCTGCTGGCCGACGAGTTGCAGGGGCGCGGCACGGTGAACCACACCCCGGTCTATCCGCGCGAAGTGGTCCGCCGCGCGCTGGAATTGCAGGCGACCGCGGTCATCCTGGTGCACAACCACCCGAGCGGGGATCCCTCGCCCTCGTCCGAGGATGTCGCAATGACGCGGGAGGTGCGGGACGCCGCCCGCACGCTCGGGATCGCGCTGCATGACCATGTGATCGTCGGCAACGGGCGCTGGGTGAGCCTGCGGCGGGAGGGGCTGATCGACTGACCCGGGCCGCCCGGGGGTCGGTCCGGCCCGGGGGTCGTGCTCCGGTCCGGCCGACGTTCAAACCCCGGTTAGAACCTCGCGCTACAGGATGAACCGGCTCAGATCCCCTTTCCGCGCCAGCGGCCCCACCCGATCCTGGACATAGGCGGCATCCACCGTCACCGAATCCCCGGCCCGGTCGGTGGCCGAGAAGCTGATCTCCTCCAACAGCCGCTCCAGCACCGTGTGCAGGCGCCTGGCGCCGATATTCTCCACCCGGTCGTTGATATCGGCG
>JAKAZN010000407.1 GCA_021815835.1 Pseudomonadota bacterium | reverse complement strand
GGGCCCCGGGGAATGAGGCCGGGGGGCAGCATGGCGGTGGCAAGCCCGACGCCGTCCATGTTCCGCAAGGTCAGGAACAGCGGCATGGTGCGGCGGATGAAATCCGTCAGGCCGATCGCCTGCTCGATGAAGACGGTGTTGGGGGGCTGGTATTCGGATTCCGCGCGCTCCCATTCGCGGCGGAAATATTTCTCCACCGCGTGGCGCATTTCAAGGGATTCGGCCACGGCTTCCCCCTCGGTCACCAGGCGGAACCAGGTGAGGTCGCCGGGGGCGTCGCAGATATACTCCATCGGGTTTCCTCCCGGGCCGTGCGGCCCGTCACGGGGGCGGAGGTTAGGCGGGGGTGCCACGGGACGTAAACACCCCGGACGTAAACACCCCGCCCCCAACATCCCGGGCGGGTGGGCCATGGCCGCGCGGGCGGGGCCTTGCTATACCGCGCCCAAGCCCGCCGGCCCGGTCCGGGGCGGGGTTCGCCGTGAAGGGAAACGCGATGGCTCGCCGCCGCCAGCTCTACGAGGGCAAGGCCAAGATCCTGTTCGAGGGGCCGGAACCCGGCACCCTCGTGCAATATTTCAAGGACGACGCCACCGCGTTCAACGCGCAGAAGAAGGGCACCATCACCGGCAAGGGCGTGCTCAACAACCGCATCAGCGAATACCTGATGATGCGGCTGGCCGAGATCGGCATCCCGACCCATTTCGTCCGCCGGCTGAACATGCGCGAGCAGCTCATCCGGGAGGTGGAGATCATTCCGCTGGAAGTGGTGGTTCGCAACATCGCCGCCGGCAGCCTGAGCCAGCGCCTCGGCATCCCCGAGGGCACCCGCCTGCCGCGCTCGATCATCGAGTATTTCTACAAGAACGATCAGCTCGGCGATCCGATGGTCTCCGAGGAGCACGCAACCTGCTTCGGTTGGGCCAACACCCAGGACCTCGACGATATCGTCGCGCTGACGTTGCGGATCAACGATTTCCTGACCGGGCTGTTCCTGGGCGTCGGCATCTCCCTGGTCGATTTCAAGCTGGAATTCGGCCGGCTGTGGGAAGACGAGGAGATGCGGATCGTGCTGGCCGACGAGATCAGCCCGGACAATTGCCGGCTCTGGGACAGCAAGACCAACGAGAAGATGGACAAGGACCGGTTCCGCCGCGACCTCGGCAAGGTCGAGGAAGCGTATCAGGAGGTCGCCAAGCGCCTGGGCATCCTGCCGGAAGCCGGGACGCGCGACATGAAGGGCCCGGAGACCATGCAGTGAAGTCCGTGGCACGCATCCCGCGACAATCTTCACCTCGCCCGCGTGCGGGAAAGGTCGGCGCGCTATCGGCGCGCCGGGTGAGGGCCCCCCGCCAATGAAGCTCACCGTCACGATCATGCTGAAGGACGGCGTGCTCGACCCCCAGGGCAAGGCGATCGGCCAGGCCCTTACCGGCCTCGGCTTCGCCGGCGTGGGCGAAGTCCGCGCCGGCAAGGTGATCGAGCTCGATCTCGCGGAAACCGATCCGGCGCGCGCCCGCGCGGCCGCCGAGGCGATGGCCCGCAAGCTGCTGGCAAATACCGTGATCGAGAGCTTCCGCGTCGATACGGGGGGCGCATGACCCCGGGGATCGTCCTGTTCCCCGGCATCAACCGCGAACGCGACATGGCGATCGCGCTCACCCGCGCCTGCGGCCACGCCCCGCGGATGATCTGGCACACCGAGACCGATCTTTCCGGAATCGATCTGATCGTGGTGCCGGGCGGGTTCAGCTACGGCGATTATCTGCGCTGCGGGGCGATGGCGGCGCAGTCGCCGGTGATGGCCGCGGTGCGCGATCACGCCGCGCGCGGCGGCTATGTGCTGGGCGTGTGCAACGGGTTCCAGATCCTGACCGAAGCCGGCCTGCTGCCCGGCGCGCTGCTCCGCAATGCCGGACTGCGCTTCATCTCCGCCGATTGCCATCTGCGCGTCGAACGCGCCGATACCGTCTTCGCCGCGCGCTACCAGCGCGGCCAGGTGTTCCGCGCGCCGATGGCGCATGGGGACGGGAACTACTTCGCCGATGAGGCCACGCTCGATCGGCTGGAGGGCGAGGGCCTGGTCGGGTTCCGCTACGCCACCCCGGGCGGAGAGATCACGCCCGAGGCCAACCGCAACGGCAGCGCGCGAAGCATCGCCGGGATCTACGCGCCCAATCTGCGCGTGCTGGGGCTGATGCCGCATCCGGAGGATCTGGTGGATCCGCTGATGGGCGGCGAGGACGGCAAGCCGCTGTTCGACTCCCTGGCCGCGGCATGAACCGATCGGTCGATGCCGCGCTCGCCCGCGAATTCGGGCTGAACGCCGAGGAGTACGCCAAGGTCCTGACGATCATGGGCCGCACCCCGAGCCTGACGGAGCTTGGCGTGTTCAGCGTCATGTGGTCCGAGCACTGCTCCTACAAATCCTCCCGCGCCTTCCTCCGCCAATTACCCACCAAGGCGCCCTGGGTCGTGCACGGACCTGGCGAAAACGCCGGCGTGGTCGAGATCGGCCACGGCCTGTGCTGCGTCTTCAAGATGGAAAGCCACAACCACCCGAGCTTCATCGAACCCTACCAGGGCGCGGCGACGGGCGTCGGCGGCATCCTGCGCGACGTGTTCACCATGGGCGCGCGCCCGATCGCCAATCTGAACGCGCTGCGCTTCGGCGATCCGGCCTATCCGGTCACGAAGCGCATCGTCGATGGCGTGGTGCGCGGCATCGGCGGCTACGGCAATTGCGTGGGCGTGCCGACCGTGGGCGGAGAGGTCAATTTCCACCCGGCCTATAACGGCAATCCGCTGGTCAACGCGATGACGGTCGGGATCGCGCCGATCGACCGGATTTTCCTCTCCGCCGCCGCCGGCGTCGGCAATCCGGTGGTCTATGTCGGCTCGAAGACCGGCCGCGACGGCATCCACGGCGCCACCATGGCCTCGGCCGAATTCGGCCGCGACGCCGAGGAGAAGCGCCCGACCGTGCAGGTCGGCGACCCGTTCACCGAGAAACTGCTGATCGAGGCCTGCCTGGAACTCATGGCGACCGATGCGATCGTGGCGATCCAGGACATGGGCGCGGCGGGGCTGACCAGTTCCTCGGTGGAAATGGCCGGCAAGGGCGGGGTCGGGATCGAGCTCGATCTCGACGCCGTGCCGCAACGCGAGTCCGAAATGAGCGCCTACGAGATGATGCTCTCGGAATCCCAGGAGCGCATGTTGATGGTGCTGCGCCCGGACCGGGAGGAAGTGGCGCGGGCGATCTTCGCCAAATGGCAACTCGATTTCGCGGTGATCGGGCGGAT
>JAKAZN010000406.1 GCA_021815835.1 Pseudomonadota bacterium | reverse complement strand
TTCCGCCGGCCAGCTTCGCCCCCCGGCCGGCCACTGAAAGGCCGAGACATTCCAGGCGGGGGACGATAGAATGATATAACTGGATAAGGAGGAACCTGACCGTGCGCGTGCTCGCCCTTTCCCTGCTGGCCGTCCCCCTGGCGTTCGCATCCGCGCCGGCCCTGGCGCAGACATCCCCGTCCGCCGCCTCGATCATCCAATCCCTGAAGCCGCATGGCGACCTGACCTCCGGCGGCACCCGCGGCATCCGGCTGGTCGCGCCGCCACCGGGCGGGGCGACCCAGGCCTCGATGTCGCAGCGCCCGGCCCATTCGGGCGGAATGCCCATGGGCCATCCGGTCACGCGGGCTTCCACGGGCACCGCGCCGGGCGGCGCATCGGGCGCACCGTCGGTGAACCTCACCGTCGATTTCGCCTCCGGCTCCGCCACGCTCACGCCGCAGGCCCGCGCCACGCTCGATCAGCTCGGCAAGGCGCTCGCCAGCAAGGATCTCGGCCGCTACCGCTTCCGGATCGAGGGACATACCGACACGGTGGGCAGCCCCTCGACCAATCTGAGCCTGTCGCAACAGCGCGCGGATGCGGTCGCGGCCTATCTGGAACAGACCTACGGCATCTCCGCCGCCCGGCTGCGCGCCGTCGGCAAGGGTGAGCAGGGATTGCTGGTCCCGACCCCGCCGCAAACCCCGAACGCGCAGAACCGCCGCGTCGAAGTTATCAATCTGGGCGCCTGACGCGGTCGTCGGCGAGGCGTCGTGGACCGATCGACCGGAGCGGGGACCCCGCGTGCCCCTCGCCCGGATGCGGCGCCCGCCAGCGATAGGCGCATACGCCTGCGTGGCCTCGCGGAAGGGGATGAGGAAGATACGGTCCGGATAAAGGCCCGGTCTGGCGTGGCGCGGCCCGGGTCGGCCGAGGCCAAGCCGGCCCGAAGCGTTCCGGCCTTCGCCTGGGTCGGTGGCTCGGCGATCGGCCTCGCGGCGGTCGTGCTGCTCATCTGGTTGGTCTGGCCGAGCGCCCCAGGCCCCGCCCCGACAGCCCGCCTCATTCCGCCCGCGCCGTCCCCCGTCACCCCATTGGCGACCGCGCGCCCGGCCGCCCCGAGCGCGTCCCCGCCCGCCACCCGGTCCATCTCGTCCGCCCCGGCGGCTGCGCCGGCGACCGTCGCCGGCTTCGTCATCCGCACCGCCACCCGCCGGCAGATCCTGGACGACCAGCCTGACCGGCTCGCGGTGTTCCGCTACGCCGCCAACCCCGCCATCCTGGTGCTGGATTTCCCCTCGCTCGACGAACAGGGCCTGATGTTCGACCGCGTCGCCGCGCTCGTCGAAAAAGCCGGGCTGCCGCGGGAGCGCGTGGTGTCATGGGTGCATCTGCGTGCCGCGATCGCCGCGCATGGCGACACGATCGGCACGTATTATTACGGGAACGACTACTCCGCCGCCGCGCTGGCGCGCTTCTTCGCCCTCGCCGCGGCCGATCACCGCACCCTCAATCCGCAGGAGCAGCGCCTGCGCGCGCTGCTCGACGGCCTGGGCTGGCTGCGCCCCGGGGCGCAGGCCGGCCTCATCACGCTGCCGCGCGAGGGCGCCAACCGCTACGTCACCCGCACCGCGCGCGACGTGATCCTGACCCACGAGCTGTCGCATGGGGAGTTCTTCAGCAGCCCGGCCTATGCCGCCTTTGTGCGCCGGTTCTGGCGCGTCGCCCTGTCGGGCGCGCAACGCGACGCGATGCGCCGGTTCCTGGCCGGGGAGGAATACGACACCACCCGCCACACCCTGGTTGTGAACGAGATGCAGGCCTACCTGATGTTCACGCGCAACCCGGCCTTTTTCAGCCCCGCCGATATCGGCATGACCGTCGCCGAACGGGCGCGGCTGCAACGCGCCTTCGCGGCCGAAATGCCGGCGGGCTGGCTGCGCGACCGGCTCGTCGCGCTCAACGCGCGCCCGAATGGCGGCAACCCGGATCGCCCCGCCGCCGCGCGCGCCATCCCCGCGCACCCGCCGGCCACCCCGGCGGCGGCCGCATCGCAGCCGGCTGGCACATCGCGGTGATCTGAGGCACATCCCCCCCATGAACCCCGAACACGTCCGCTACACGGAGGCCTATCTCGCCCGCTCCCGCGCCGCGCTCGACACGCTCGCGGCGGACCGGGCGGCGTGCGACCTGCTGGGCGCGATGGCCGAACGGATCGCCAGCGCGATGAAAGCGGGCGGCAAGCTGATGGTCGCCGGCAATGGCGGCAGCGCCGGCGATTCCCAGCATATCGCCGGCGAGTTCATCTCCCGGCTGATGTTCGACCACGCGCCGCTGGCGGCGATCGCGCTGACCGTCGATGGCTCGGTGATGACCGCGACCGGCAACGATTACGGCTACGAATACGTGTTCGAGCGCCAGGTGCTGGGCCTCGGCCGACCGGGCGACGTGTTCCTGGGCATCTCCACCTCCGGCCGCTCGCCCAATGTGCTGCGCGCGCTGGACGCCGCCGCGGGGCGCGGACTGGTCTGCCTCGGCTTCACCGGCGCGGGGCCGGGCGCCGCGGCAATGGCCGAACGCTGCGCGCTGCTGTTCCGCGCGCCGTCCACCGAAACCGCGATCATCCAGCAATTGCACATCACGGCGGCGCATATCGTCTGCGCGCTGGTCGAGCGGACGATGTTTCCCGCGCTGGCCCCGCCCGTCCCCGCGCCGTGAGCCGCCCGCCGATCCGCCAGTGCGCGATCCTCGCCGGCGGCCTCGGCACCAGGCTCGGCGCGCTGACCGCCGCCACGCCGAAACCGGTGCTGGATATCGGCGGCCAGCCGTTCCTGTTCTGGCTGATGCGCGAGCTTTCCCGCTTCGGGATCGACGAATGCGTGCTGCTCGCCGGGCATCTGTCGGCGACCTTGGAGGCTTCGATCGCGGACGCCGCGCGGGCACTGCCGCGGCCGATGCGGATCGGGTTCTCCATCGAGGCCTCGCCCGCCGGCACCGGCGGCGCGCTGCGCCTCGCGGCGCCGCTGCTGCACGAATCCTTCCTGGTCTGCAACGGCGACAGCCTGTTCGACACCAACCTGGCCGCGCTGCTGGCCCGGCGCGCGGCGGACGGGCCGGAGATCCTCGGGCGGATGCTGCTGCGCGCGCTGCCCGACGCCTCCCGCTATGGCGTGGTGTCGCTGGCGGGCGAGCGGGTGGCGGCGTTCCAGGAGCGCCCCGCGCCGGGCGCGCCCGGGATCATCAATGCCGGAATCTACGCCTTCGATCGGACGATCCTGGAACATTGCGCCCCGGTCGGCTCGCTGGAACGCGACGTGCTGCCGCCGC
>JAKAZN010000003.1 GCA_021815835.1 Pseudomonadota bacterium | reverse complement strand
GGTGCGCTTCGCCGCGGTTTACTGGGCCGTGGTCTGTCGCGTGCTCGGGATGCGGGTGCGCCGCATCGGCGCGCCGGCGCGGCCGGTCGGGCGGCCGGTCGTGTTCGTCTCCAACCACTCCTCCTGGCTGGATATTCCGGTGCTCGGCTCCCGCCTGCCCGCCTGCTTCGTGGCGAAAAGCGAGGTCGCGCGCTGGCCCGTGGTCAGTTGGCTCGCCCATCTCGGCCGGACCGAATTCGTCAGCCGCCAGCGCGGTGCCACGGGGCGGGAGCGGGACGCGATGCGCGGCCGGCTCGCCGCCGGCGACAATCTGGTGCTGTTTCCCGAGGGCACCACCTCCGACGGCTCGCGCGTCATGCCGTTCCGCTCCGCCTTCTTCGCCATCGCCGAGGGGGAAGCGCCGCCGCTGCTGCAACCCGTCTCGGTGGTCTATGACCGGCTGGCCGGGCTACCCACGGGGCGCGCGACCCGGCCGCTGTTTTCCTGGTACGGCGACATGGACCTGGCGGGGCATTACTGGCGGCTCGGGCGGCATCGCGGGATGCGCGCCACGGTGCTGCTGCACGCGCCGATCGACCCGGCGCAATATTCCGACCGCAAGGCCCTGGCGCGCGCGGTCTGGTCGGTGGTCGCGGACGGCGCGGCGACCTTGCGGCAGAACCGGCCGGCCGAGCCGATCGCCGCCCCGATCCCGGCGCCGCTCGGCGAAGCAGGCCCTGCCTTCGCGTGATCCGCCGACCGAACGCGGACCTGGCCCAAGGGAATCGAGGTTGGTGTTGACAACCCGGTCCCCCCTGGCCCCACACTCGCCCTTCACCGACTCCCCGGAGAGCCCCCGCCCCCTTGCGCCTGACCCGTCCGCCGCCCCGCCGGATATCTCCCGCCGCCCCCCGGTCCGTCCCGGCGCGTTTCGGCGGGACCTGCCCCCCATGACCGCCGCTCCGATCCTCCCCCCACCCTCCCCCCTGGCCGCCCCCCTGGCCGCCCGCCGCCTGCACGTCATCACCTGGGGCTGCCAGATGAACGTGTATGACAGCGGCCGCATGGCCGACGCGCTGGTCCCCGCCGGCTTCACCGAAGCCGCCGCCACGCCTGAGACGGCGGACCTGGTGATCCTCAACACCTGCCACATCCGCGACCGCGCGGCGGAGAAGGTGTTCTCCGAGCTCGGCCGGCTGCGCCTGCTCAAGGAAGACCGCGCGCGCGCCGGCGGGCGGATGATCCTCGCCGTCGCCGGCTGCGTCGCCCAGGCCGAGGGGGAGGCGCTCATCGCCCGCGCCCCCTTCGTCGATATCGTGCTCGGTCCACAGACCTATCACCGCCTGCCCGCCCTGCTCGCCCGCGCCGAGGCCGCCCCCGGCGAGCCGGTGCTGGACACCGAGTTCCCACCCGAGGACAAATTCGACCACCTGCCGCAACCAACCCCAGGTGCCATCCCGGGCGCGGCGCCGCGCATCACCGCCTTCCTCGCCATCCAGGAAGGCTGCGACAAATTCTGCGCCTTCTGCGTCGTCCCCTACACCCGCGGCGCCGAGCAATCCCGTCCCGCCGCCGCGGTGCTGGACGAAGCCACACGGCTCGTCGCGGCGGGCGCGCGGGAGATCACCCTGCTCGGCCAGAACGTGAATGCATGGCATGGCGCGGGTCCCGACGGCGCCACCTGGACCCTGGCGCGGCTCCTGGCCGCGCTCGCCGAGATCCCCGGGCTTGCGCGGCTGCGCTACACCACGTCCCATCCGCGCGACATGGGCGATGACCTCATCGCTGCGCATCGCGACCTCCCGGCGCTGATGCCGTTCCTGCATCTGCCGGTGCAATCGGGCTCGGACCGCGTGCTGGCGGCAATGAACCGGCGCCATACCGCGGCCGACTACATCGCGCTGATCGCCCGGCTGCGCGCGGCACGCCCCGACCTGGCGCTGTCGTCGGATTTCATCGTCGGGCATCCCGGGGAGACCGAGGCCGATTTCCAGGCCACCATGGCGCTGGTACGCGCGCTCGGCTTCGCCCAGGCCTACAGCTTCAAATACTCCGCCCGCCCCGGCACGCCCGCCGCCGCCGCGCCCGACCAGGTGGCGGAGGCCGACAAGGATCGCCGGCTGGCTGAGCTGCAAGCCCTGATCCGCGCCCAGCAGGCCCGCTTCAACGCCGCCTGCGTCGGACAGACCGTGCCGGTCCTGGTCACCGGGCCGGGGCGGCATCCGGGCCAGCTCGCCGGCCGCTCGCCCTGGCTTCAGCCGGTGCATTTTTTTGGCCCCCCCGCGCTGATCGGCGCCGAGATCCCGGTGACGATCGCCGCCGCGCTGCCCAATTCCCTGTCTGCCGTCCGCCAGGAGAGAACCGCCGCTTGAGCCAGTTCGCCACGGTCCCGACCGTTCCCGCCCCGCTTCCCCAGGAAATCCCCCGGGGGATTTCCGTCACCCTCGAATTCCACGACAACACCTTGTTGCCGCTGCTCCTCGGGGATCACGACCGCCATCTCGCGCGGATCGAGCAGGCGCTCGGGGTCAGGGTCTCGTGTCGCGGCAACCGGGTGGCGATCGCCGGCGAGAAGGCCCGGGTCGAGGCCGCGCAGGCGGCGCTGGAAGGGCTGTGGCGGCGGCTGGAACGCGGGGAAAGCGTCGGGCGGGCGGAAGTGGACGCGGCGATCCGCCTCGCCGATGCCGAGACCGATCCCCGCCTGCCGCTGTCCGATTTGCCCGCCATCCGCACCCGTCGCGGCGCCGTCGGCCCGCGCAGCACCGGCCAGACCGCCTACATGGAAGCGCTCGCCCGGGCCGAGATGGTGTTCGCCGTCGGCCCCGCCGGCACCGGCAAGACCTATCTCGCGGTCGCCCAGGCCGTGGCGATGCTGCTGGAGGGCAAGGTCGATCGCATCGTGCTCTCGCGCCCGGCGGTGGAGGCGGGGGAGCGGCTCGGCTTCCTGCCCGGCGACATGAAGGAGAAGGTCGATCCCTATCTGCGCCCGCTCTACGACGCGCTGCACGACATGATGCCGGCCGAGCAGGTGATCCGCCGGCTGGGCAACGGGGAGATCGAGGTGGCCCCGCTCGCCTTCATGCGCGGGCGGACCCTGGCCCATGCCTACGTGATCCTGGACGAGGCGCAGAACACCACCGCGGTGCAGATGAAGATGTTCCTGACCCGCATGGGCGAGGGCACGCGCATGGTCATCACCGGCGATCTGTCGCAGGTCGATCTGCCGCCCGGCGTGCCGTCCGGGCTGCGCGACGCGCTGGAGACGTTGGAGGGCGTGGCGGGAATCCAGGTGGTCCGCTTCGGCTCGCGCGATATCGTGCGCCATCCGCTGGTGGCGCGGATCGTCGATGCGTACGATCAACGCGAGGCGGCGGCCGGGGAGACGCGGCGGGAACGGGCGCGCGCGCAAGGTGGGCGGGGGTGAGGGGGGCCGGCACCCGCAGGTGCCTCCCCTGCCCCCCACGCCCCTCACCATCTCCGCCGATGATTTCGGCCTGTCGGAATCGGTCAATGAAGCCGTCGAGCGCGCCCATCGCGACGGCATCCTGACCGCCGCCAGCCTGATGGTCGCCGGTCCCGCCGCCGCCGACGCCGTGCGCCGCGCCCGCGCCCTGCCGCGCCTGCGGGTGGGCCTCCATCTGGTGGCGATCGAGGGTCCGGCGGTGCTGCCACCCGACGAAATCCCCGATCTCGTGGACCGATCGGGCCAGTTCCCTTCCGACCAGCTCCGCCTCGGCCTGCGCTATGCGTTCCATCCGCGCGTCCGGCGCCAGCTGGGCGCCGAAATCCGTGCCCAGTTCGCCGCCTTCGCCGCGACCGGCCTGCGGCTCGGCCACGCCGACGCGCATAAGCACATGCACCTGCACCCCACGGTGGGGCGGCTGATGATCGCCGCGGGCCGCGCCTTCGGCCTCGACACGATCCGCGTGCCCGCCGAGCCACCGGCGGTGTTGCGCGCCGCCGGGGCACGCTCCGGGCTAGGCGATCGCGCCATGTTCGCCTGGACCCGGTTGCTGCGCCGTCAGGTCCGGCGCGCGGGGCTGGCCGCGCCGGCGTCCTGCTTCGGCATCGCCTGGTCTGGCCACATGACCCGCGCCCACTTGCTGGCGCTCGCGCCGCATCTGCCCCCCGGCCCGAACGAGATATATTTCCATCCCGCGACCAGCCAGGACGCGGTTCTCGCCCGCCTGATGCCCACCTACGAGCACGTCGCCGAATTTGCCGCGCTCTGCGACCCCGCGGTGGCCGCCGCGCTGGCGCGCCGCGCCGAGGAGACCGCCCGATGCCCGACCTGAAACCCCCCGCGCGCTACCCCGATCTCGCCGACCCCCAGGCCCGCCCGCGCTACACCGGCATCCCGACCTTCTTCCGCGTCCCGCACACCGAGGCGCTGGACGAGGTGGATATCGGCATCATCGGCGTGCCCTTCGACGGCGGCGTGACGCACCGCTCCGGCGCGCGGCACGGCCCGCGCGCGGTGCGCGAACAATCCCCCATGCTGCGCCGCTTCAACGCCGCCACCGGCGTGGCCCCCTTCGCCACCGCGCGGGTGCGCGATCTCGGCGATTGCTGGATCGAGGCGCCCTATGCGCTGGAGGGCGCGCTCGACGAAATCGCCAGATTCTACCGCGCGGTGGTCGCCGCCGGGGTGGTGCCGCTGTCGGTCGGCGGGGATCACTCGATCAGCCTGCCCATCCTGCGCGCGGTGGGCGCGGCGGGTCCCGTCGGCATGGTGCATATCGACGCCCATTGCGACACCGGGGACGACTACATGGGCTCGCGCTTCCATCACGGCGCGCCGTTTCGCCGCGCAATGGAGGCAGGGCTGCTCGACCCGGCCCGGGTGGTGCAGATCGGCATCCGCGGCACGACGAACGATCCGGACATGTGGGGCTTCAGCCGCGCCAGCGGTATGCGCGTGATCGGCATGGACGAATTCGACGACATGGGCTGGCGCGCGGCGGCCGAGGAAGCGCGCCGGGTGGTGGGCGCCGGGCCGGCCTATCTGACGTTCGATATCGACAGCCTCGATCCCGCCGAGGCCCCCGGCACCGGCACGCCGGAAGCGGGCGGGATCACCATGCGCGAGGCATTGCGGCTGGTGCGCGCGCTGCGCGGCCTCGATTTCGTCGGCGCCGACCTGGTGGAGGTGGCGCCATCATTCGACCATGCCGGGCTGACGGCGTTCAATGCCGCCTCGATCCTGTTCGAGGAACTCTGCCTTTTGGCGGAAGCGCGGGCGGCGCGAGGCTAGCGCGCGTGTCCGCTTCCCTTCCCGGGCGCGAGGCGCGCGACGCCGAGCGCCGCGCCTGCACCAACGCCTTCGCCTTCCTCCGCTGCCTGACTGCGGCCGGCCCGCTTGCTCCGCTGTCCTGGGCGGCGCTGGCCGAGGCGGTCGCCGCCGATCCCGCCGGCGCGCGTGCTGTCTTTCGCCACCTTGCCGGGATCGCGGAGACGCCGGCGCGGTTGTTCGAGCTGCGCGCGATCCTGCTGCTGCATCTCGATCTCCGCCCTGACGATATTGTGCTGCTCGTCGGGCTGCCGGCCGCGTCCTGGCAGGCCGCGCTCCCGGAGGGCTGCCGCCTGGTGCGCCCCGCCGCACCGCCCCCCGCCGCACCGCCCATGGATCTGGCGCGTCTGGTGGCGGAAACGGGCGCGAGCGTGCTCGCCGCCCCCCCTGCCCGGCTTGCCGCCGCCGCTGTGCGCCAGCCGGTCCGCGCCGAGCTTCGGGGCCTACGCGCCGTCATCGCCGTGGGCGGGCCGCTCACCCCGGCGGCGCGGGCCGACGCACGGGCCTGGCTCAAGCCCGATCTGACCCTGCTCGCCTGGGCCGGGCGGCGCTTCTGGGGCAGCCCGCTCGATCCGGAGGGGACGGAGCCGACCCCCCTGCCCTATCTGTTCGACGCCCCCTGACTGTTCGACGCCCCCTGACCGCCTGCCGCGATCACCCGGCGGAACAGCGCGAGCTGCCCCTCCGTGGTCGGACCCCACCCGAACCCCTCGGCATAGGCCCGCGTCGCCGCCCGGTCCGGTCCCGCATCCCACAGATCGGCCAGCCCCGCCGCCACGCCCGCGGCCGAGCGCGGCACGATCCGCCCCGCCGCCGGGGCGCGCACCACTTCGGGATTGCCCCAGATATCGCTCGCCACCACCGGCGTGCCGCAGGCCATCGATTCCAGCAGCACATTGGCCCAGCCCTCGCGCGAGGACGCCAGCACCAGCGCGTCCGCCGCCCCGTACAGCGCCGGCAGATCCGCATGCGCGCGCGCGCCCAGCAGGCGCACCCGCCCGGTGACCTCCGGCCGCGCCGCCAGGGCGGTCAGCCGCGCCCGCTCCGGCCCCTCGCCCACGATCAGCAACGACCATTCGGGCAGCGCGGCCAGCGCCGCGATCGCCAGGTCATGCCCCTTGCGTTCGATCAGATGCCCCACCGAGATCGCGGTCGGACCCGCCAGACCCAGAGCGGCGCGCGCCGCCACCCGATCGGCGGGCGGGCGGAACAGCGCGGTATCCACGCCGTTGCGCAGCACCGTCACCTTCCCCGCCGGCGCGCCGAGTGCCACCAGCGCCTCGGCCAGCGCCGCGCTGACCGCGACCAGCGCCGCCGCCCCGCCGATCGCGCCCCGGATCAGCCGGCGCGGGATCGCGTAGCGCGGGATCAGGTTCACATCCGTCCCGCGCGCCGTCAGCACCACTGGCCGCCCGACCGCGCGGCCGAGCCAGACCGCGGCCACCCCGTCCGGGTACAGATAATGCGCGTCGATCGCGTCGAACCCCACGCCCGCGGCCATCAGCCGCCGCAGCGCCGGCAGTGCCGCCCGATACAGCAGCCAGGGCGCGAGGTTCATCCCCACGCGCGGAATGACCGGAAAGCGCGGATGATGCACCGCGATCCCGTGTCGCGTTTCCGCCGCCGGGACGCGCGCATAGGTGGCCCAGGCGCCGAAGCGCGGCGCGGCGGAGGGAAACCACGGCACCGGCGCCAGCACCGTCGCCGCCGCCTGACCGCTCGCCAGCAGATGTCGCAGCCGGTTCTCGACGAACACCCCGTGCGTCGGCTGCGCTTCGTTGGGAAACAGCGTCGAGAAGGTCAGCAGCCGGATCGGTTCGCTCACGACCCCTTGGTCAGGCGCGACAGCATCGCTTGCGCCTCGGCTTTTTCGTGGAAGTCGCCCTTGGTCGCCGCCACCTGTTTGAGCAGCGGAATCGCCTGCGCGCGCGCCCCCGTGTCGTTCAGCGCGACCGCGAAATGATACGCGATGCGCGGATCGGCCGAGCCGGAATGGGCCTGGCGCAGCAGGATCACGCCCCGTGCGGCATCCCCGCCGGTGGTCATGATCCAGCCGAGCGTGTCGGCGGTCTGCGCGCCCGGCGCCAGCAGATAGGCCTGCTCGGCGAATGTCCGCGCCGCCTTGGCATCGCCGAGCTTCTGCTCGATCCAGGCGAGGTTGTTCAGGGTCGCGCCGTCATGCGGCACCTTGGCGAGGATCAGACCCAGTGAAATCTTCGCCGCGGCGTATTGCTTGCGCGCGATCTGGACGCCCGACAGCAGCCGCAGCGCCTGCAGATCGCCCGGATGCGCGGTGACCCAGTCCTGCAACGTCTTCTCGGCCGCGTCCGGCTTGCCCTGCCGCTCCTCCACCCCGGCGATGCGCGCGGCGAGCAGCAAGGTGGGTCCGATGGAATAGGCGTCGCGGAATTCCTTCTCCGCCTGCGCCAGATTGCCCGCGGCCAGCGCCACGTCCCCGGGCAGCGCCTGCAACAGCGCGAAGCCCTGATCCTGGTCGCGCAGCCGCCGCGCGGTGGCAAGCGCCGCGTCCAGCCCGTTCTGCTTGAAGTCGATCAGTGCGTAGTCGACATAGAGCTGGTAATTGTTCGGCGTGAGGCCGATGCCCGCCTTGATGAGATCGCGCGCGGTCGCGTAATCGCCCGATTTCAGCTTCAACGCGGCGAGCTCGCGTCGCGCCACCAGCGCGTGCGGCTCGGCGGTGAGCAGCGCGCTCAGGCTGGTCTCGGCCGATTGCGGCTGGTTCAGAGCGAGCTGCGCCGCCGCCTGCAAGCCGAGCAGCGCCGGTCCCGGCAGCGCATCGGGCGACATCTGCTGCACCAGCGCCAGCGCCTTCTGCGGCTCCTTGTCGCGGATATAGAGATCGCCCAGTTGCAGCACGAGCGGAATCGATTTCGGCTGCGCGGCATGCGCCTTCTCGAGCAGTGCCTCTGCCCCGTGCAGATCCTGCTGGCCCAGCAGCGCGTTGGTAAGCAGGGTCAGCGACGGTTCCGAGCCGGGATTCTTGTCCAGGATCGCCTGCAAGGTGGCCCGGTACCCGGCCTGATCGCCCTGCATCGCCAGGGTGCGCGCGAGGTTGATGCGCGCCGGCGTGAAGTCCGGCGTCGTCTTCACGATCGCCGCGAAGGTCGCCTTCGCCTCCGGCAGTTGCAGATGGGCGAGTTGCAGCAGCCCCTCCAGGTTGCGCACGACCGGGGTTTCCCCCTGCGCGGCCTGCACCTTTTTCAGCGCGTCGCCCGCCTTGGCCAGGTCGCCGGTCTTGAGCGCGGCGAGGAACAGCGCCTCCCCCACCTGGGCCTGCTTCGGCGCCAGCGCCAGCGCCTCGCTGAGCGCGGTCACGGCCTGGTTCGGATCGCCCGATTCGAGCAGGGTGGAGGCGAGCTGGGTCTTCACCCCCACATCCGTGGGCGCCAGCAGCGCGGCCTGGCGGAACTGCTTTGCCGCCTCGGTGGGATCGCCCACGGCGGCATAGGCGCGGCCCAGCATGTCGTAGGTCTGCGCGTCGGCGCGCTTGTCGGCGACCAGCCGGGCGAGCGCGGGGATGGCGCGCTCGGGATGGTGCAGCTTGAACTCGATCTCGGCGAGCAGCTTGGCCCCGTTCAGATCGTCCGGCGACTGGCCGACATAGCGCCGCGCCGCCGCGGCCGCCGCCTCCTCCTGGCCGAGGCTGTCCTTCACCGCGGCCTGGAGGAACCAGCCCTTGGTGAGGTTGACGAACATCGGTTGCAGGCGGTCCAGCACCTGATCGGCGAGCTCGTTCTTGCCTTCCTGGTGATAGAGCACGGCGGCGAGGAACATCGCCTCCGCGTTGCCCGGCAGGACCTCCAGCACGACCTTGTCGTCCTTGCGGGCAGCGGCGAAATCGCCTTGCGCGATCAGCAGATTGGCGCGCAGGAGGCGCGCCGGCAGGGCGGGCGGGCGCTCCTTGATGACATCGCCCAGCAGCTTGAGCGCGCCGGGCACGTTCTTCTCGATCGCCATGATCTGCGCTTGCAACGTGCGTCCGCGCACCGATTTCGGCGCCGCGGCAAGCCCGCGCGCGAGCTTGGCCTTGGCCGCGACGAGGTTGCCCTGGCCGAGCGCGAGCCGCGCATCGGTGAACCAGGCGATGGCGTTGGCGGGATCGAGCGCCTCGGCCTTGGCGAGCGCGGCGCCGCCGCGCTTCGGCTGATTGAGGGTGAGATAGGCGGTGCCGCGCGCGACCTCGATCTCCGAATCGACGACCTTGTCCTTGCCCGTCGGCGTCAGCGTCTTCAGCAGCTCGTCGGGATGGTTCTGCGACAGGATCGACTGGGCCAGCAGCGGGACCACCTGGCGTTCGTCGTAGCCGCGTTCGCGGGCGGCCTTGGCCTGGGTCTCGGCGGCGGCGGGGTTGCCCTTCTCCAGCTCCACCTGGGCGAGCAGGAAGCGCGCCTCCCCGTCGCGGGGATTGTCGCGCACGGCGTTGCGCAGTTCGATCTGCGCGGTGGCGAGATCGCCCTTCGCCAGCGCGGCGCGGGCGCGGGCGACGTAGCTCGACGCCATGGCGGCGGCGGGCGCGAGCCCGATCCCGAGCGCCACCGCGGCGGCCAGCAACGACGCACCCTTCAGCCGGATTCGTGTCATTTTCGTCATCCCAATCGCCGCGGGGGCGTCCCTTGTCGGGCCGGTTCCTACCACGCCTCGGCCTCGCTCCGCCATGGCGGCGACGGCCCGCGCCGGCCTATGCTGGAAGCGCGCGGACCGCACGGTTCCGCGAGGGAGGAACGGATGACCGCCAGCGCCGATCGCATGCCGCCGGAGGCCGCCATCCCGGTGCTGGGGCTCGATCCCTTCGCGCCGGCGTTTTTCGACGATCCCTATCCCGGCCATGCGCTTGTGCGCGAGACCGGCCCGGTGGTGCGGCTGGCGGGGCTGGACTGCCTCGCGGTCGGCCGGCACGCCGAGGTCCACGCCATGCTGATGGACTGGGAAAACTTTTGTTCCAGCCGCGGCGTCGGCGTGCGCGACTACAAGACCGACCCGCCGCTGCGCGGACCCGGCCTCGTGCTGGAGACCGACCCGCCCTTGCATACGCATCGCCGCGCGGTGCTGAGCAACGTGCTGTCGGCCGCGGCGCTGCGCGCGTTGCGGCCACGCTTCGCCGCGGCCGCCGAGGCGCTGGCCGACCGGCTGGTCGGGGCGGGGATCTGCGACGGCATCGCCGATATCGCCGAGGCCTTTCCGCTGACGGTCTTTCCCGACGCGCTCGGGATGGCCCGCGAGGGACGGGAATGCCTGCTGCCGTATGGCAATTTCGTGTTCAACTCGATGGGGCCGCACAACCCGCTGCTGGCGGCCTCGCTGGCCGAATTGCCGCCGCTGAACGACTGGGTCACGCGCCAGTCGCAGCGCGACGCGCTGGCGCCGGGCGGCTTCGGCGCCGCGATCCACGAGGCCGCCGATCGCGGCGAGATCGCGCCCGAGGAGGCGCCGCTGCTGGTGCGCGCCCTGCTGTCGGCCGGGGTCGATACGACGGTGAACGGGATCGGCGCGGCGCTGGTCTGCCTGGCGCGATATCCCGACCAATGGGCTGGCCTGCGCGCCGATCCGGGTCTGGCGCGCGCTGCGTTCGAGGAGGCGGTGCGCTACGAAAGCCCGGTGCAGACCTTCTTCCGCACCACCGCGCGCGACGTGGTGCTGGGTGGCGTGGCGATCGCGGAGGGGCGGAAAATCCTGATGTTCCTGGCCGCGGCCAACCGCGATCCGCGGCGCTGGGACGATCCCGACCAATTCGATATCACCCGCAACGCGAGCGGGCATGTGGGTTTCGGCGCGGGCATCCACATGTGCGTGGGCCAGGTGCTGGCGCGCATGGAGGGCGAGGCGGTGCTGGGCGCGCTCGCGCGGCGCGTGGCGCGGATCGAGCTGGCGGGCGAACCGGTGCGACGGCATAACAACACGCTGCGCGGGTTGCGATCGCTGCCGTTGCGGTTGGTGGCGGGTTAGCCCCGGACCGGAGGAAGGCTTTCGGAGCGGCCATCGGCGCCGCGCCCCATATGCGCAACGCCCTCGCGGATCAGGCGGGAATTGTCGGCGCGCGTTTGCCTCCCCGCGCCGCGCGCCGTAGAATCCGCCTCCTCCCCCACTGCTCCGGTTTCCCACCCATGCGCAGCCATCGCATCGCCGCCATCCCCGCCGACGGCATCGGCCCCGAAGTCATCGAGGCCGGTCTCGAAGTGCTGGACGCCGTCGCCTCCCGCGACGGCGGGTTCACGCTCGCGGTGGACAATTACGCCTGGGGATCGGATTGGTACCGCAAGCACGGGGTGATGATGCCGCCCGACGGGCTGGCCTGGCTGCGCACCGCGGATGCGATCTATTTCGGCGCCGTGGGCGATCCCAACCTGCCCGACCACATCACGCTGTGGGGGCTGCGGCTCGCGATCTGCCAGGGCTTCGACCAGTACGCCAACGTCCGCCCCACGCGCATCCTGCCCGGCATCGTCTCGCCCTTGCGCGATGTCGGCCCCGGAGATCTGGATTGGGTGATCGTGCGGGAGAACTCGGAGGGCGAATACGCCGGCCAGGGCGGGCGCACCCATCGCGGCCTGCCGGAGGAAGTCGCCACCGAGACCGCGATCTTCACCCGTCGCGGCGTCGAGCGGATCATGCGCTTCGCCTTCGACATCGCCCGCGCGCGTCCGCGCAAGCACCTGACCGTGGTCACGAAATCGAACGCGCAGCGGCACGGCATGGTGTTCTGGGACGAGATCGCGGCGCTGGTCTCGCACGACTACAAGGACGTGACCTGGGACAAGGAGCTGGTCGATGCGATGACGATGCGGATGGTCCGCAAGCCGGGCACGATCGACACCGTGGTCGCGACCAACCTGCATGCCGATATCCTGTCCGATCTGGCCGCCGCGCTGGCCGGTTCGCTCGGCATCGCACCCACCGCGAATGTCGATCCCGAGCGGCGCAGCCCGTCGATGTTCGAACCGATCCATGGGTCCGCTTTCGATATCACCGGCAAGGGCATCGCCAATCCGGTGGCGAGCTTCTGGACCGGGGCGATGATGCTGGAGCATCTCGGCGAAAAACCGGCCGCCGATCTGCTGATGCGCGCGGTGGAGCAGGTCTGCGCCACGGGGCTGCTGACGCCCGATCTCGGCGGCAAGGCGACGACGAAGGAGGTCACGCGCGCGGTGGTGGAGGCGGTGCGGGGCATGAACCGGCCAGGGGGCGGCTAGTGTTCCGATCCTGACGCATGTCGCCGTCGCGGGCGGTCGGGGCCGGCACGCTCGCCTCTTATTTTCAGTGGCCTGCTGACCCCTGACCGTTGCCGCGAAGAGCCGCGAGGGCCAGCGGCGGCGCACCAGGCTCTGCGGGGCTGCGCGGCGTTGCCGGAGCGGGCCGACACCCGCGGGCCCGTGGCGCCGATCGGCGAGGCGCGGCACCGATTCGATGACCCGAACAGCAGCTTGAGGGCATGGCCGTCATTGGCTATGGCCTATGGCGCCGCCATCATGCTAGCTTCGGTATCATTTCGGACCTCTTGCGTTCGGGGCGACGGGGACAGCGAGCATGAGCGACTCCAAGGACAAGAAAGAAGCCAAGAAGAAGCAGAAGGAAGAAATCGAGGCCTTCAAGAAGGTCTTCAAGAAGCAGACCGGGGTCGAATCCGACAGCAAGGACTGGGCCAGGCTCGTCGCCGCGTTCGAAAGCCAGGTCGCGGAGCTGGGGAAGTGGACCGTCATCCTGGTCAAGGCGCAGCCTGACGAGCTCGAGAATGGCCAGGCGCGATTGCAGTCATGGGTGGACCAGGGAAAGGTGCTGCGGACCGCGGCCACGCGCGACCTGACCTGGGCGGGTGGCGCGGCACGCAAACAGCTGCCGGTGCTCCTGAAGGTGGTCGAAGCCGTCCGCAAGAAGGCCAAAAGCAAGCCGATCAAGCAGGATGTGGGCGGACGGGAAGTGAGCGTCTATCTCACCGACATTCCGGGCTTTGCCGAGATGTCCAGCGATGAGCGGCAGAAGGCGGTCACCCTGGCCGCGCAGAAGACCGCCCGCGGCCTGCAGGTCTACGAACAGATCAGCGACGGCTCGATCGACCTCGACAACCCCGATCGCATGACGCAGCCACGCGACGCGGAGGCCCTGATCTGGGCACTCAAGAGCAAGGCGCAGGAAAAGCTGGGCGGGCCCTACCAGAAGGGCGCGATGACCGTGCCCAACGGCGAGAAGCTGCGCAAGTATCTCGACAAATGTCCCGAAGTCTATTCCCGCCTGTCGTCGCATCTGCGCGAGCAGCAGGGGCGCAACGTCAAGGGCGGCATCAAGGTCGAGAGCACCGAGGGCCAGACCCCCCGCGGCATGGATTTCTACAACCCGGACGGCGACGACAATCCGGGCTCGCTGCCGTCAGGCATGAACGCATTGCTCTACCAGCAGGTCATCCTGCCGAACGGCGAGGTGGCGCTCTATGTGAAGATGGAGACCGAAGGCTCCTACGGTCACCCGGGCGACAACCGGGCGCTCGACCCGACCGTGCCGCCCGATCGCGCGAAACATCCCAACGACAGCGTGCGGGCGCGCAAGCATCTCAAGAACCTGCTCATCAAGGAGAAAGAGAGCGAGGACAGCGACCTTCCCGGCCTGCGCGAGCAGACGCCGAAGGAGATCGTGGCGGCGGTCAAGGCGGTGGTGAAGGCGGTCGAGGGAAAGAAATCCAGGGCATACCTCAAGAGTTCCTACGGCACGGAGCCGAAATGGCTCCTGTGCAAGACCGCGGTGCCACGCATCGCGCTGTTTCTCGATGGGGTCCAGGATTGCCGCGGCCATGACGGCGAGCCGGGCTGGGAACTGGGCGATGCGGCCGAGGATCTGCTCGACCGGCTGACGCTCGTGATCCATGCGAAATTCCCGGCCGATCTGCTGGAGGGGGATCGGCGCATGGGCCAGGAAATCGTGCTGACCGAACGCGACATGACGACCGCCGAGGGCGATGACATGGCGACCGCCGAGGACGATGACATGGAGACGGCCGAGGACGACGGATCCTCGGTCGATGAAGACGATCACCCCGATCTGTCGGAGCTCTCGCTGCGATGTTCGGACCTGGTCGATGAGGTGACCGATCCGGAGCTGAAAAAGCAGCTTCAGACCATCTATTATCGCGAGGTCGTGGAGAACCAGGATGCCGAGGCCTTCCGTCATTTTTCCAAGGTGGTCGGCAAGGCCAAGGACAACGATCTCGGGCCGCGCGCAACGAAAATCGCCGAACGCCTGGTGGGCGAGCTTGAGCGGCTGTGAGAACCCGGCGACAGGAGGCCGATGATGGCGAACAAGGACCAGGCCGCGTGGGTCGAGCGCGTGCTCGGCCTCCGGCTGAACGCGCCCCCCATGACCGGGGCGATCGCGGCGTCGCCCGAAGCCCCGGATGTCGACCCCACGGCCGAGAAAGCCGAGCTGAGATCCCTCGGCCTCGATCTCGCCGATGTCTGGCAGGGCGCCGTGGCGGCATTCCGGACCGCAACGGACGCGGTAAACGAACAGATCAAGCAGCTCCAGGCGGCGTTGCGCGAGACGGACGATCCGGACCTGCACGATATCGCCGATAGCGGCCTGAACGCGCTGACCGCCAATACCCGCGTGCCGCTGATGACCGCGATCCAGGAGGCCGGCGCGGCAACGCCGCCGCAGCTCAAGGCGGCGGCGCCAAAGGTGCTGAAAGCCGTCGCCGCGTTCCGCGCGCAACTCGCCTCCCCGGAGATCATGGCCTGCGACGCCAACCCGTTCGGGGTGGAGGTCGCGGTGGGCCAGACCTTCTCGGGCGCGCTCGACCAGTTGGCCTACGCGGCGCGCCTGGCCGCGTAGAACGGGCAAACCGCCGCGCCGGCCGGTTCCCCCGACTCCGCGCATCCGGTCTAACCTCCGTGGCATGAGCATGCTGGTCGCGCCCCGCCCCGCCGCCGACGTGCCCTCGGATGCCGATATCGCCGCCGCGGTCGGCGGCAATGCCTTCCACGCCGGCGCCGCCTACGCCGCGGCCGGCCGGGTCTCCGGACTGATCCTCGGCACCGACGGGCAGAGCCTGGAATCCAACACCCAGGGCGGGATGCGCCGGCCCTATCACCAATCGGTCAAGTTCCGCCCCACCCAGGCCGGCGGGTTCGTGGTGAACGGGTTCTGCACCTGCCCGATGCGGATCAACTGCAAGCATGTCGCCGCCGCCCTGCTCGCCGCGCGCGGGCGGGGGATGCTCGGCGCGGGGGAGATGCCGCTCGCCCCGGCCGCCGTCCCGGTTGCGTCCGCGCCGACCGCGCTGCCCGCCGGAACCGCGCCCATGGGGAGCGGGTCTTCCGGGGGCGCCCCCCGCCCGATCGCCGAGGAAACCCTGCCGCCGGCGATCGCCGCCTGGCTCGACAGCCTGCCCCGGGCGCACGAGGACGACAGCGAGGACTATCCCGCGACCGTCCCGCAACGCCTGTTCTACGTGATCGACACCGCGCGCGATCATCGCGACGCCACCATCCTCACGATCGCCGCGCAGACCGTCGCCTTGCGCAAGGACGGCAGCCTGGGCGAGACCGCCCGCAACGCCGCCCTGCCCTCGACCACCGGCGCGAGCCTGCCGCGCTACGCCCGCCCCTCGGACCGCATCCCGCTGCTTCGCCTCGGCGCGCGTCTGCGCCATACGCGCACGATCGAGGACGACCCCGAGGACACGTTGCGCCGCATCCTCGCCACCGGCCGCGCGCGGTTCGGCGCGGCGCACGGGAACGCGCTGCGCGAGGGACCGCCGCGC
Source organism: Pseudomonadota bacterium (assembly GCA_021815835.1). GTDB lineage: Bacteria > Pseudomonadota > Alphaproteobacteria > Acetobacterales > Acetobacteraceae > JAJZVS01. The sequence continues at coordinate 565 of JAKAZN010000003.1, read as the reverse complement.
CCCGGAAAGCTGGTCTGGACCCAGCGCGCGGACGGCACGCAATTGCCCGGGATCGTGCCCGATCGCGGCATCGGGGTGCCGCTGCCCGCGCCCTGGTACCTGGACGCGGAGAGCGGGGAGATGGGGCCGGTCGCGCTCGATCTGCCGGCCGCGCTGGCGACCCGGCTGCTGGAGGCGCCGCCGCTCGATCCGTTCCAGGTCGATCGGGTCGGCGCCGAGCTGCGCCGCCGCCTGCCTGGCCTCGCGGTGCCCCCGCCGCTCGCCCCGCCGCCGGTCGAGACCCTGCGCGGCCCGCCGGTGCCGGTGCTGACGCTGGGATTGCGGCCGGCCATCGGCACGCCGGGCGGCTGGGGCCACGTGCCGGCCGGGCCGGACAGCCGGCTCTCGTTCCGCTACGGCCCGATCGAGGAGCCGGCCGGCGCCTATGCCCTGACCGACCGCGGCGTCCTGCACGATGGAACGGTCTATCGCGTCGTACGCGACCGCGCCTCCGAGCAGGCGGCCGGGCAGCATCTTCTCGCCCGCGGTTTCCAGCCGATCCACGCGCTGCCCTACCGCCCCGATT
>JAKAZN010000405.1 GCA_021815835.1 Pseudomonadota bacterium | reverse complement strand
GCTGGGTCTGTCTTCGGTACGCTTCCGGGCCTATGTGCTGGGCACGCTCGCCTCCCTGCCGCCGCTGCTCGCCTATGTGCTGGCCGGGCGGCTCGCGGGGCTGGGGGCGCTGCAACTGGGCGCCGGCGCGGGCGCCGATTGGGTCGCGCTCGGGATCGGCGGCGCGGCGAGCCTGGCGCTCGCATGGTATGTGATGCGGCTCCTGCGCCGGGCCTGCGCGGGGGCGGAAGCCGGGGGCGCGCTGACGCCCTGACGGTCGCGACTTGACGCGGGTTGGCGGCGCGGGCCATCCCGACCGCCCATGTTCCTCTCTCCAGAGACCGATCGGCGGCGCCTGCCGGTGCTCCTGCTCACCGGCTTTCTCGGCAGCGGCAAGACCACCCTGGTCAATCGCCTGCTCGCCGATCCGCGCCTCGCCGATACCGCCGTCGCGGTGAACGAATTCGGCGAAGTCCCGCTCGACCAGCATCTGATCGATCACGGCGCGGACCGCACGATCGTGCTGGCGAATGGGTGCCTGTGCTGCAATCTCGCCGGCAATTTCGAGGACGCGGCGATGCGCGTGTTCACCCGCCGGGTCGCGGGGGAGATTCCGCGCTTTGCGCGGCTCGTGATCGAACCCTCCGGCCTTGCCGATCCCGCGCCGATCGCGCAGGCCCTGCTGCGCAATCCCGTGCTCGCGCGCGCCTTCCGGCTGGAGGCGATCGTGGCGGCGGCGGACGCGACGCGGATCGAGGCGCAATGCGATCGCCATCCGGAAGCCGGCCGGCAGCTTGCGCTCGCCGATCTTGTGGTGATGACCAAGACCGACCTTGCCCCCCCCGGCGAGGTCGCGCGCGTGGCGGCGGTGCTGCGCGCGGTGGTGCCGGTGGCGCCAATCGCCGCCTCCGGCCTCGACGTCGCGATGCTGCCGGCGGGCTTCCTCGATCGGGCCCTGCCGGTGGCGCCCCAGCGGGCGCGGTTTTCCGCCCTGGCCGCGCCGGCCCCACCGCTTCGGGCCGGGACGCATCTGGGTGCCACCGAAGCGGTGAGCCTGATCGCCGACCGCCCCCTGCGCTGGCGCGCGGTGGAGGCCTGGCTGCGCGAGATCCGCCTCACCCATGCCGAGACCCTGCTGCGGGTGAAGGGCCTGCTCGATCTCGCCGGCGCGCCCGGTCCGGTGCTGATCCAGGGCGTCGGGCATGTGCTGGAGGCCCCGGTTGCGTGGCAGGCCTGGCCCGATCAGGATCGGCGCTCGCGCCTCGTGCTGATCCTGCGCGGCGCGCCGGGGGGGCCGATCCGGCGCGATTGGGACCGCGCGCTGCCGAGGTTGTTCGCTGATCCAGCCTGATTGGGAGCCCCGCCATGCGCGCCATCGACGTCCACGTCCACCCGATGAACCAGGCCTATGTGGACGCGAGCCTGCCGTTCATTCCCGCCGCGCAGCGCATGTTCAAGGGCAAGTTCGACGCGCGCCCGGATGACGACATCGCCGCCGAGTACCGCCGCGACGACGTGCTGGCGATCCCGATCGCCTGGGACGCCGAGCATGGCGCGGCCGGCGGGCGCTACGACAACGAGGCCCTCGCCGCGCTGTGCCGCACCTATCCGGACGTTTTTCTCCCCGGCTGGGCGATGGTCGATCCCTGGCGCGGTCGCAAGGGGCTCGAGGAGATCGAGCACGCGATCGGCACGCTCGGCCTGATGGGCGTGAAATACCAGCCGCCGGTGCAAGGCTTCGCGCCGTCCGACCGGCAATTCTATCCGATCTGGGATTTGTTGCAGTCGCTCGGCGCGCCGGTGCTGATCCATTGCGGCACCACCGCGATCGGCGCGGGTGAGCCGGGCGGGCTGGGGTTCAAGCTCGAATACGCCCGGCCGATCCCGAACCTCGATAACGTCGCCGCCGATTTCCCGCGCCTCAACATCGTCGCCGCCCATCCCGGCTGGCCCTGGACCGAGGAGCTGATCGCGGTGGCGCTGCACAAGGGCAACGTGTCGATCGACATCTCCGGCTGGGGGCCGAAATACGTCCCGGCGGCGCTGAAGCACGACATGGCCCGCCGGCTCCAGGACAAGGTGATGTTCGGCTCGGATTACCCGGGCTGGAGCGCGGCGCAATGCTGCGACGAATGGCAGATGGAGGGGTTCAAGCCGGCAGTGCTGGAGAAGCTGCTCTTCGCCAACGCGCGGCGGATCCTGAAGCTTGAGGCGGCGGTGGCGGCGGCCGAGGCGGCCGGGCGGGCGCGGCCCGCCTAGGCCCCCTTCCCTCCCCGGCCGCCGCGCGCCTCCGGCGCGGCCGGGAAATTGCATCCATCGATGACACCGGTGCGGCGGGATGGGCAAAATATGTCCATCTCGCCGCCAATCGCCCCGTGCCTGCCGCATCGACAGTCTATTGCCCAGGGAATAGTCATGCCGAGCATCGGCGCCGCCCCCTATGCGTTCGACCTCCGCCCCGCGGCGGCGGCGCTGCTCATCATCGACATGCAGCGCGATTTCCTGGAACCGGGCGGCTTCGGCGCCGTGCTGGGCAACGACGTGGCCCGGCTGCGCGGCGCCATCGCCCCCACCCGCGCGGTGCTGGAGGCGGCGCGGGCAGCCGCGATGCTGGTCATCCACACCCGCGAGGGCCATCGCCCCGATCTCGCCGACCTGCCCCCGGCCAAGCGCCGGCGCGGCAACCTGCCCATCGGGATCGGCGATCCCGGGCCGATGGGCCGGATCCTGGTGCGCGGTGAACCGGGCCATGACATCGTCCCCGAACTGGCCCCGATCGCCGGCGAGCCGGTGATCGACAAGCCCGGCAAGGGCGCGTTCCACGCCACCGACCTGGAGGCGATCCTGCGCGGACGCGCCATCGCGCAGCTGATCGTCTGCGGCGTGACCACCGAGGTCTGCGTCAACACCACGGTGCGCGAGGCGAACGATCGCGGCTTCGACTGCCTGGTGCTGGAGGACTGCACCGGCTCCTATTTCCCCGAATTCCACGCCGCCGGCCTGGCGATGATCCGCGCCCAGGGCGGCATCTTCGGCTGGGTCGCGCCGTCCGCGCGGCTGCTCGCGGCCCTGAGCTGACACAGGAGAGCACGATGGCCATCGACACCGCTGCCCTGTCCCCCTCCGCCGCCCCGTTCGCCCCACGCCTCTGGGTGCCAGGCGACTGGAACGGGTTCTTCGGCCTGTTCACCAATGTCGTGTTGAACGTGATCGTGCTGACCGGCCTCTGTCTCGGCGTCGTGCATCTGCCGAACGGCATCGTCTTCGGGCGCATCCTGCCCGCGCTGGGCATCGCGCTGCCGATCGGCAATCTGTTCTACGGCTACCTGGCCTGGCGGCTG
>JAKAZN010000404.1 GCA_021815835.1 Pseudomonadota bacterium | reverse complement strand
CGAGGGCGTGGAACCAGCAGGCGGACCCCGAGGCCGACAGCAGCCCCACCCATCCGGCGCTGCGCCAGTGGACGAAGGATTTGCGCAGCTCCGCCGGGTCCCGCCAGGCCAGGAAGGCGCCCTGCATCGCGACCTGCAGCACCGTCATCGTGGTCAGCACGAACAGCGCGCGCACCACCAGCGACGGCGCCGCCACGTGATGCGTCGCGATCTTGATAAGCACGCCGGTGGTGCCGAGGAAGAACCCCGCCCCCAGGCCGCACAGCGCCGCCGGCTGCACGGTGGCCGCCAGGATCTCCCGCGCGCCGAGGCCGCGGCCGGCCAGCGACAAGGTCAGCACCCCCACCAGCCCCACCGCGATGCCGCCCCAGGCAAGCGGCAGCAATTGCTCGTGCAGCACGACCAGCGCGACGAGCCCGGTCTGCATCGCCTCGGTCTTCGCATAGGCGCTGCCGACGGCGAAGTTACGGAATCCGAACGCCATGATGAGCAGGTTGGTGCCGATGATCTGCGTAAGCCCGCCCGCCGCGGCGAAGACGAGCAGGCCGGGCGTGATGGCCGGCACGGCCAGGTGGGTGATCAGCAGCGCCGCGACCAGATAGACCGCCGCCACCGGCGCGCCGTAGAGGAAACGGATGAAGGCCGCGCCGTTGACGGTGAAGATGCCGCGCAGCTTCTGCTGCATGGCGGTCCGCCAGCCCTGGAACAAGGCCGCGGTGATGGTGACGGGGATCCATAACGGCATGATCGGCGGGTCCGCGGTCCGGGGTCGGGCCGGACGCGCCGGCGAAGCGGCGACGGTAGAGCGGCCGGCCGGAAGGGCAAGCCCCGGCGCGCGCCGTTCAGTCGCCGACGCGCAGCATGATCTTGCCGATATGCGCGCTCGATTCCATCAGGGCGTGCGCGCGCGCCGCCTCGGCCAGCGGGAAGATCGTGTGGATCACGGGGCCGGCGCGGCCGGCGTTCAGGATCGGCCAGACCTTCTCGCGCAGCGCGGCGGCGATGGCGCCCTTCTGCGCCGGGCTGCGCGGGCGCATGGTGGAACCGGTGACGGTAAGACGGCGGGTCATGATCGGGGTAAGATCGACGCCGTCGGGCTTCGATCCGCCGAGAAAGGCGATCAGCACCAGCCGCCCGTCCATCGCCAGGCAACGCAGGTTGCGGGTGAAATAGGCTCCGCCCACCATGTCGAGCAGCACATCGACGCCGTGCCCGCCGGTGAGGCGTTTCGTTTCTTCCACGAAATCCTGGGTCTTGTAGTCGATCGCCGCCGCCGCGCCCAGGCGGACGCAGGCGGTGCATTTCTCCGCCGAGCCCGCGGTCGCGTACACCGTGGCGCCGAACGCGGCGCCAAGCTGGATCGCGGTGACGCCGATGCCCGAGGTGCCGCCATGCACCAGCAGGCTCTCACCGGCGATCAGCCGGCCATGGCCGAAGACATTGGCCCAGACGGTGAAATAGGTCTCCGGCAGCGCGCCGGCCTGGATCGCGTCGTACTCCTTCGGCCAGGGCAGGCATTGCGCGGCCGGCGCCACGCAATATTCCGCGTAGCCGCCGCCATTGGTCAGCGCGCAGACGCGATCGCCCACCGCCAGGGTGGCGACCTCGGCGCCGGCGGCGACGACATCGCCCGCGACTTCCAGGCCGATGATCGGGCTGGCGCCTGGCGGCGGCGGATAGGCGCCCATGCGCTGCTGCACGTCCGGGCGATTGACGCCGGCGGCGCGGACGCGGATCAGGACCTCGTCCGGTTTCGGGGTGGGAACGGGACCGGTGGCGGGACGCAGAACCTCGGGGCCGCCGGGTTGCGCGGCCTCGATGAGATTCATGCGATCGGGAACGGTCATGGCGCAATCCTTGGCGGGGCACGGCGCTTCTGTGTCGCGCGCCGCGCCCCGGGTCAAGGCGCGCCGCGATCAGCGACGGTAATCGGCTCCGGCGCGTTCCACATTCCGCACCACGCCCTGCCATTCCATCAAGCCGTAGGCTTCGGTGCCGCGGACCTTGCGCATCCGCTCGGCCGCCTTGCCGATGACGTAGTCGGAAATCGGCAGCGGGGCCTCACCCATCGTGCGCGCGATCAGTTCCAGCTCGCAGGCGCGTTCCAGCATATACATGCGCATGAACGTGCCCTGCACGGTCTCGCCCAGGGTCAGCAGGCCGTGGTTCAGCAGGATCACGCAGGAGCCGTGCTGGCAGGACCGGCCCAGCGCCTCGCATTCCTCGACCGAGGCGGGCACGCCGTAATCGTGATACGCCAGATCGTCATAGACGTGCAGCGCGTCCTGGCTGATCGGGCGCAAGCCCTTCGCCACCATGGAGACGCCGGCGCCGGCGCGGGTATGGGTGTGCATCACGCACATGGCATCCGGTCGCGCCTTGTAGACGCCGCTATGGATGATGAAGCCCGCGTTGTTGAACTTGCCCGGATCGCCGATCACGTTGCCTTCCAGGTCCATCTTCACGAGCGACGACGCGGTCACCTCGTCGAACATTTCCCCGTAGCGGTTGATCAGGAATGTGTCGGGGGCGTCGGCGATCCGCATCGACATATGGGTGTTGATGAGGTCGGTCCAGCCCATGTGGTGCACCACGCGATAGAGCGCGGCGAGATCGCAGCGGGCCTGCCATTCGGCGTCGGTCATGGCGGCGTCGGTCACTTTAAGCGCGGCGGACATCTTGCGGTTTCCCTTCGTCTCGAACCATGCCGGGCGCGCGTGGCGGCCCGGCTTGGGGCGATCGTGCCCCCCCCTGCCCCGGCTTGCAAGCCTCTCCGGCGCGTGCTTTGGGCGGGTCTGACCGGCGCTACCGCCGGCGCGAGACGCATCAGGGAAACGCATTATGACCGACTATCCCGCCGATACCGTGCTCGATCTGCTGGCGGCCGGCGCGGCCGAGGCGCCCGCGATCGGCGCTCCCGGCCGGACGGCGCTGAGCTTCGGCGGGCTGCGCGCGCTGGCCGGGCGCACCATCGCCGCGTTGAACGGCATGGGGATCGGGCGGAACGATCGGGTCGCGATCGTGGCTCCGAACGGGCCGGAGATGGCGGCGGCCTTCGTCGCGATCGCCGCCGGGGCCACGACCGCGCCGCTCAATCCGGGCTACAAGCAGGACGAGTTCGACTTCTACCTGTCCGATCTGAACGCACGCGCGCTGGTGATCCTGCGCGGCATGGACAGCCCCGCCCGCGCGGTGGCGACGGCGCGGGGAATCCCGGTGGTGGAACTGGTCGCGGTGGCCGACGGCGCGGCGGGGGATTTCACCCTGGAACCGACGTCGAAGCTGTCCGGCACGCCGGCGGCGGGCGGGCCCGCTTCCGGCG
>JAKAZN010000403.1 GCA_021815835.1 Pseudomonadota bacterium | reverse complement strand
CTTCTGGTAAGGCTGCTGTTCTGCCTGTTCGCCGACGACACCGGCATCTTCGAGCCACGCGACAGTTTCGAGGCGCTGATCCGCGATCGCACCGCCGCCGACGGGGCCGATACCGGCGCCTGGCTCGCGGCGCTGTTCGACGTGCTCAACACGCCCGAACCCAACCGCCAGCGCGCGCTGGACGAGGACCTGCGCGCCTTTCCTTATATCGACGGCGCGCTGTTTGCCGAACGCCTGCCGGTGCCGGCGTTCTCCACCAGGATGCGCGACCTTCTGCTCGAAGCCTGTGCATTTTCCTGGGATGCGATCTCGCCGGCGATCTTCGGCGCTCTGTTCCAGTCGGTGATGGACCCGGCCGCACGGCGTGCCCAGGGCGCGCATTACACCACCGAGAAGAACATACTGAAGGTGATCGAGCCGCTGTTCCTGGATCGGCTGCGCGCCGAATTTTCCCGCATACGCGACCGTCGGGACCGTGGCCGTGCCGCCGCGCTGCGCGCATTCCAGGATCGGGTGGCCGGGCTGCGCTTCCTGGACCCCGCCTGCGGATGCGGTAATTTCCTGGTCATCGCCTACAGGGAATTGCGAGCACTTGAACTCGAAATACTGGTCGCGCTCAATCCGCGCGGGCAACGCGATCTCGATATCGCGGCGCTGTCGAAAGTGGATGTCGGCCAGTTTTACGGCATCGAGATCAATGAGTTTCCGGCGCGCATTGGCGAGGTGGCGATGTGGATGATGGATCACATCATGAACGTCCGGCTGTCGTTGCAGTTCGGCGAGGTGTTCGCCCGAATCCCGCTGAAAGCGGCGCCGCATATCCACTGCGCCGATGCGCTCGAAATCCGGTGGGAGACGGTGCTGGACCCGACATGCTGCGACTACATCATGGGCAACCCGCCGTTCATTGGCTTCGTGATGCGCGGCGCACATCAGCAGGATCAGGCGGCCGCGCTGATGCGCGCGCTCGGCGCGGGCGGAACCCGGCTGGATTATGTTGCCGCATGGTTCCTTAAGGCGGCGGCCTACGCCCAGACCGGCGCGGCGCAGATCGGATTCGTCGCCACCAATTCGATCACCCAGGGCGAGCAGGTGGCGCAGCTATGGCCGACGTTGCTCGGGCGTTACCGGATGCAGATCACCTTCGCGCACCGAACCTTCCGGTGGGGTTCGGACGCGCCCGGCGCGGCGCATGTGTTCTGCGTGGTGATCGGTCTGGCGCGTGATCCGGTCGATGCGGAACGGCGCCTGTTCTCCTACCGCGACGATCAGGCCGAACCGGAGGAATCGCGGCATCGCGTGCTCTCTCCCTATCTGATCGATGCCTCCGCCTTGCGGGATCCCGCTCTGGTGGTGACCCGCGGCCGTGCCCCCGGGGCGGGAATGCCGGTATTGCGCGTCGGCACCAAGCCGGTCGATGGCGGCCATTTCATCATGGACGATGCCCATCGGGAAGCGTTTCTCCGCGCCGAGCCGCGGGCCGAGTCCCTGATCCGCCCCTTCGTCGGCTCGCGGGAATTAATCCATGGTGGCTCGCGCTGGATTCTGACGCTCCATGGCGTCTCCCCGGCGGCCATTCGTGCGATGCCGGCGGTCCGCGACGCCGTCGAGGCCGTACGCCGCTACCGGATGGGTGAGCGCCCCAGCCGCGGACGCACCCGGCCCGAGCGCTATGGCTCGCGCAGGTTGTCCCGCGCGATGGCGACGCGCCCCACCGAATTTCATGTCACCGTACTACCGGAACGCCCGTTCCTCGCCATCCCTGAAGTCAGCTCGGAAAGCCGGTCCTGGCTGCCGATCGCATGGCTGCACCCGCCCACGGTACCAAGTAACAAGCTGCTCGTTGCCGAGAACGTGACGCTGGCCCAGTTCGCACTCATCACTTCGCGGATGCACCTGGTCTGGGCCCGGTTCGTGGGTGGGCGGCTCGGCAACGGTATCCAGTACTCGCCCGGCATCTGCTACAATCCGTTCCCCTGGCCCGAGCTTCCCCCCGACGCCCTGCCCCGTCTCACCAGCCTCGGCCAGGCCATCCTTGACGCCCGCGCCGCCCACCCCGAAGCCTCCCTCGCCGACCTCTACGACCCAAACGTGATGCCCCCCGCGCTTCGCCGCGCCCATCAGGCGCTGGACCGCGCTGTGGACCGTCTCTACCGCACCGAGCCCTTCGCCGATGATCGGAACCGGGTCGAGCACCTTTTCGCGCTTTATGAACGCCGTCGCTCTCCGCTGACCCCGGAAGCCGCCCGGCCGCGCCGCCGCTGACCCCATTTCCGATCTACTCACCGCCCCATGCCGGGCTTCCCGCCTTCCCGAGATGCGCCGCATGAGCATACTTCACGTCTCCTCGGCGCTGACACGCATACGACCCGGAGCGCACGGTGGGGTGGATCTCGTACCTGCGGGCTCAGATCGCGGCGGATGCGCGGCAGGCCCGCGCGGTGCTGGGCGGCTGACCGGGGATCGCGCCGCCCGCGGACGTCCCGCCGCGTTGATCCGCGCACCCCGCCGCGGGGTCGCCGCCGAAACTTCGTGGGCTTGCTCAAGGTTCAGCCACCGAAGCGGCGCCATGCCGGAATGGCGCGCGCCGGGCGAGAGGCTTGATCGCGGGAAGCGGGCTGAAAACCTACCGTGTAGAAACACAGGATTTTCGACGCTCGGCTGGGTTCGCAAAAGGGGTAACGGCGCGGCGGGCCGCGCTTGAACGACGCGATCGCACGGTCTTGGGTCTTGAAGTAACACCACCACCGCGGCACGGACCCGCGCCAGCGCATCCGGAAGAACCTCGCCGATTGCGGGTTCCATCAGGGATTCGTGCGCCGTAAACAGCTTGCCGGGCCGCACGAAGCTCGGCCGTTGCAATCCGCCGGAGGCCAACGCCGCGTCGGTCGGTTGAATCGCGCGCGGGTCGACGTACGGGTTGCTGGTGATCTGGCGGGCAATCCAGTCGCCACGCCCGGCCGGCGCCAGGAGGAGCGACGGGCGGAACCTGCTGCGGCTCAGGTCGGAAAACGGAAAGGCGCGCAGGACCAACTGGCCGGCTGCACATGCGCCCATGCGGCGTCCTCCTCCGGCCGCAGCCAATCCTCGGCCAGAGCTGGCTCCGCCAGCTTCAGCGCGTCACCGCCGCCCGGTAACAGGGTCAGAAGCGCCCTGCCGGCCGGCAACCTGCCGATCGGGTCCAGCGGATGGATGTTCCCGGCGGCGTCGATTTCGACGGCAATCGTTTGCATGATCGTCATTGTCGTCTCCTGGCGGACGGGACGGTTGGCGGACCAATCCCCCCGATGCCCTGGTGCATGGCCTTAACCTTATCACCATCGGCAAGCCGA
>JAKAZN010000402.1 GCA_021815835.1 Pseudomonadota bacterium | reverse complement strand
GTTCACCGTCTGCGTGAAGCTGCTGTTCTTCCCGCTGGCGAACTACTCCTACCGCTCGATGAGCAAGATGCGGCTGCTGGCGCCGAAGATCCAGGCGATGCGCGAGCGCCTCAAGGACGATCCGCAGAAGCAGCAGCAGGAGATGATGGCGCTCTACAAGTCCGAGAAGGTGAACCCGGCCTCGGGCTGTCTGCCGATGGTGGTGCAGATTCCGGTGTTCTTCTCGCTCTACAAGGTGATCTTCGTCACCATCGAGATGCGCCAGGCGCCGTTCTATGGCTGGATCCACAATCTCTCCGTCGTCGATCCCACCAATATCTTCACCCTGTTCGGGCTGATCCCGTGGGATCCGACAACGATCTCGCCGCTGCTGCATCTGGGTGTGCTGCCGATCCTGATGGGCCTGACCATGTTCGGCCAGCAGAAGCTCAACCCGCCGCCGCCCGATCCGGTGCAGGCGAAGCTGTTCCTGTTCATGCCGATCATCTTCACGTTCATGATGGGACGCTTCCCGGCCGGGCTGGTGCTGTACTGGACGTGGAACAACCTGCTCTCGATCGCGCAGCAATGGGTCATCATGCGGCGCACGCGCCTCGCCAGGCCGGGGCTCGCGCGGTCATGAGCGCGGAGGGGGCGGCTGCCCCCTCCCCGAAGGAATCCGCGGACGCGGCGGCGCTCGCGGCGGCGGCGCTGGAGCGCGGGCGGCTGTTGTTTTCAGGGGCGTGCGATTTCTTCTACGCCGCGCAACGGCTGGATCAATTGCCGCCCGTGGGACTGCCGGAGATCGCCGTCGCGGGGCGATCGAATGTCGGGAAATCCTCGCTGCTGAACGCGCTGACCGGGCGGCGGGCGCTGGCGCGGGTATCGGTGACGCCGGGGCGGACGCGGCAGCTCAATTTCTTCGATCTCGGCGGGCGGCTCGGCCTGGTCGACATGCCGGGCTACGGCTACGCGAAGGCCGGCAAGGAGATCCAGCGCGACTGGCAGGGGATGATGTTCGCCTATCTGCGCGGCCGGCCGAGCCTGCGCCGGGTGCTGCTGCTGCTCGATGCGCGGGTGGAGGTGAAGGACAGCGACCGGCAGGTGATGGACCTGCTCGACCGGGCGGCGGTGACGTTCCAGATCGTGCTGACCAAGACGGATGCGGTGAAGCCGACGGCGCTGGCGGCGAAGCAGGCGGCGGTGGTGGCGCTGGCGCGCGCCCATCCGGCCGCGCATCCCGACGTGCTGGCCACCTCGAGCGAGACGGGAGCGGGGATTCCCGAGCTGCGGGCGGTGCTGGCCGAGGCGATCGCGGGGTAGAAAATGTTGGCGCCCATGGCGCCGCATCTTTCGCCGACGGTGCGCGCTAATCGTTCGCCGGATAGGCCGCCATCAGCCGGGTCTGGCGCCGCCACAACCGCCACAACGCGCGCAACCCCGTCGGCCGCGCCCCGCGCGCGCGCATCGCCGCGCCGATCCGCCAGGCCTGGCCGTAATGGAAGAACTGCGCCCGCCAGGCCTGCCCCAGGGTCGTGCGCTTGTCCCAGATATGCGTGGCCTCGGAGCCGACGCCGTTCACCTCGATCACCTTGAATCCCTCGCCGCGCGCCAGTGCGGCGGGGGAATCGTAGCGCACGTCGAAGCGGCCGAAATGGAACTCGGGCATCGCGCGCGCCAGACGCTCGACCGCTTCCGTCAGCGCCGGCGTGACGTGATCGGTGCCGTCGCGAAAGATCGAGCCGCGGCAATGATTGCCGACGAAGACCAGGGGCACGCGCGCGCCCTGGCGCGGCACCTCGGCGGCCCGCGCGCCGAGCCGCGGCAGATAGAGATGCGCGACAAGCCCGGCGCGCGGATCGGCCAGCACGAGGTCGCGCAATGACGACCGCCCGTCGCCGATCACGACGGGCTGGTGTTTCAACGTGACCGAGGTGATGCGCCCGCGCGCCTCGTCCGGATGGCGGATATAGAACAGGCCGGCCTCGCCCTCATGGGCGACGAATTCCTGCAGCAGCACCACCTCGCCGCGCGGAAAGGCGGCGAGATAGGCGCCGAGCGCCGCGCGGTCGGCGATCCGGCGCACGCCGGCGCCATTGCAGCCGATATCGGGCTTGGCCACCACCGGATAGGCAAGCCCCGCCGCGTCCAGCGCCGCCTCGGCGGCGGGGAGATCGGCGTGCGCATCGGCGCCGGTGCGCAACGACGTATAGCGGGCGATCAGCTCCCGCGCCGGGCCGGTGACCTGATCGAGGATCTCGCGCTTCGATTCGCCGCACAGCCCGCCCGATTCGATGCGCGGATTGGCCGCGGTCAGCCCCGTGGCGGAGCGGGTGCGCAGCGCGAGCCAGCCGGCCTGGGCCAGGATCGGCGCGTAGAACAACCATCCGGGCCAGAACTCGAAAAACGACAGCGCCGGCGCCTCCGCCGGTGGCGCGACCTGACCCAGGGCGAGATCGAAGGCGGGGCCCGGCTTCACGGCCGGGACGCACCCACGACCGCCGCGCGCGGGCGCGCGAGGCGATGGGCCAGCCGCCCGGCGATCAGCATGAACGCCACCATTCCGGCGGCACCGGCCCAGCGCCAGATTCCGAAATGGGCCATCAGGACGTCGCCGATCCGCAACGACACCAGGAACAGGCCCGACGTCCAGACCGTGGTCGCCAGCGCGGTCGCCAGCGCGAACTGGCGCAGATCGGCGCGCAGATAGCCGCAGGTGGTGTAGGTCGGCAGCCGAACGCCGGGGAGGAACCGGCTGATCAGCACGACGCGGAACACCCTGCCCGAGAGCCAGGCGCGCACGACCTCGGTACGTTGTGGCGGCAGAAATCGTTGCACTGCGGGGATGATTGCCGCGAGTCGGCCCAGCCCATAGAGACCGAGATCGCCGAGCACGATCCCCACATAGAGCGCGCCGAGCGCGAGCGGGATCGACACCGCGCCCGATTGCGCCTGCATCGCCGCGAGCACCGTCGCCGCGTCTTCCAGCACGAAGGTGGCGAGCACGATCGCGCCCGCCTGCGCCAGCGGGTGATGGACGGCGAAGACCAGGAGCGCGCGGACCGACAGATCCACCATCATGCACCGACCGATCGGTTGCGCGGCGGAGCGGAGCCGGGCGCGGGCACCGGGCCAGCGTCCTGTCGCATCGCAGCATCACGGATATAGGCGGGGGCGGAGGCGATAAGAAGGGGGAATCGGCGGCGACAGCGGCGATGGCCTCGCGGAGGCCGTGATGCGATGCGGTGGCGCCGCGCCGCGTTATGCGCCCGCCACATGGCGGCATCCGGGTTTTGGCGCTGCACAACGCGGCCGACCCAACTTAGATTCCCCTTTGACAGATACGGCGGCTTCGGCCA
>JAKAZN010000401.1 GCA_021815835.1 Pseudomonadota bacterium | reverse complement strand
CTCTCGTGGGCGCCGACGCCTCCCATGCCTGGGTCTCGGTGTGGTGCCCGGCCAACGGCTGGGTCGAGTTCGACCCCACCAACGACCGTCGTCCCGCGGCCGATTACGTGCGCGTCGCCGTGGGCCGCGACTTCGCCGACGTGTCGCCGCTGCGCGGCGTCATCCGCGGCGGCGGCCGCCACGCGCTGCACGTCGCCGTCAACGTCAGCCCGGCGAGCGGATGACGAAGTGCTTCCAGGACGGCAAGCAGGAAGTCTCCAAGGCTGAGCTGTCCACCTGACGGGGGATCTGACGGGTGCGGTCGCTGCCGATGAAGCTGTGGCGCACTTGCGCACCCAGCACCTCATCAGCCACTCCGCGAGACACCGAGCGCCTCGCACATGACACTCTACTGAGGCCGATCCACGTCACTCCGGCGCTTTCCTGGGGCAATTCGTGTCACTCACATCGGGTTGTCCGGCTCGCGCTGCGCCAAGGCGACAAGGCCCGCCACGGCGAGAATCGCGACGGAGAGCCAAAGGCCGGCCCGCACTCCTCCGGGTCCGTCGGAAAACGCCCCGCTGAGTACCGGACCGATGCTCTGACCGATTCCGAAGGCCACCGTCAGCGCAGCGATCACCGAGGTCCATGCGTGCGGCCGCGCGGCGCGCCGTGCGAAGGAGGTCACCGCGGCGACGACCGCAAGAAACGAACCCCCGAACAGAACGGCCGAGAGGAAGGCACCGGTGGCTCCAGGCCATGCGAGTGGCAGCGCGGCGCCGATCGTCACCATACCGATGGTTGCCGCCGCGCCACGGCCGCCCTTGAGCCGACTGAGCACCGGTCCCCAGGCGAAGGCGCCCACGATGGAGGACAGACCGAGCATCGCCCAGAACGCCGAGGCGACGGAGCTGGAGAGGTGCTCGGTGCCGCGCAGGTAGGCGATGATGAACGTCGCGTAAGCGATGTAGCCGGCGCCGAAAAGGGCATAGGCGATGAGCTTGGGAGCCAGGAATCGAGCCGACCACCCACCGCGACCTTGGCGACCCGCGACGCTCCCCGTGTCCGGCGCACGGCCCAGCACCGCCCAGGCGAGCAACGTAGCCGCCAGGGACAATCCGCCGAGCGCCAACCAGCCACCACGCCAACCGGCCAGTGAGATCAGCGGCGGTACCGCCAGTGCCGAAAGGGCGACGCCGAGTCCACCGCCGGCGAAATAGACGCCGAGAAGAGTGGGGGCGCGGCCGGGGGTCCCGCCTTGGGCAGCGGCGGCGGTCAGCCCGGCGCCGGCGACAAAGGCGAGTGCGCCCGTGCATCCGGCAAGGAAGCGCAGCGCCAACTGCAGCGAGTAAGCGTCGGTCAGGCCCGAGGCTCCGACAGCCATCGCCGTCAACAGGAGGCTCACGGCAAACACCTTCTTGTCCCCGAAATGCCGGCCGATCGCCGCGGCCGCCAGGGCGCCGACGAGATAGCCCGCGGCGTTCGCCGTGTTCAGCGTCCCGGCCACGGCGTAATCCCAGCCGAGTTCCGCGCGCATCGGCGGCAGCAACAGCGCATAGGCGAAACGCGCCAGGCCGAGGGCCACCGTCGGCGCCATGGCGAGGCCGACCACCACCCACAGGGGCGTAAGCGTGTCCGTCTCACTGCGAGTACGTTCTTTGTCGATCAAGATGGGCGCCCCGGATACTTGTGAGCGCGACAAGCGAGATCTCACGCCTGCCGGCCGCACTGGTCATTGGATCGCCCCAGATTACGGGAAACCACGGGCAGTTGCGTTCACATGCGTTGTGAGCGATATTGACAAGCATGCCGGTCAAACTCCCACCGCTGCAAGCGCTCCGCGCCTTCGAGGCCGCGGCCCGCCACCTCAACTACAGCCATGCGGCCAGGGAGTTGGGACTCACCCACGGCGCCATCAGCCACCACGTCGCGCGACTCGAGCAGGCCCTCGGGGTCAGACTCTTCGTGCGCGACGGTCAGCGGATGATCCTGACCGATTCCGCTCAGGTTCTTGTCCACGATGTGCGCAGGGGCCTCGAGCTTCTTGCCGATGCCTTCGCGGCCGCCGGCGCCCGTCCCCGGCGTGATGCGCTGCGGCGCTCGCTGCACGTCAGCGTCCTGCCCGGATTCGCCGCGCGTTGGCTGCTACCCCGCCTCGCGCATTTTCAGGAGCGCCATCCTGAAGTCGAAGTTGCCGTCCACCCGACCGCGGCGCTCGCCACGCTCGACGGCCGCGACGGCATCGACCTCGCCATCCGCTACGGCCCAGGACGCTGGCCGGGCCTTCACGCGATGCGCCTGATGCCGAGCTGGACCTTCCCGGTTTGCAGCCCGGCCTTTCTCGATCGACACGAGCTCACACGACCGCGCGACCTCCTCGCCGCGCCCTTGCTGCGCACGCCCCGACAGAAATGGCGACCCTGGCTCCTGGCTGCCGGCGTGGATGTGCCCGAACCGGCGCGAGGGCCGATCTACGACGATTCGGCGCTTATCCTGCAGGCGGCAGCCGCCGGCCAGGGCGTGGCGCTCGCCCGCGCCGCGCTGGCCGAGGACGACCTTGCGGCACGCCGCCTCGTTCGCCTCTTCGACGTGGCCATCGAGGACGACTACGCCTGGTTCCTTGTCTGGCGCAAGCCCCTGAGCTGCGACCCCGCGACACACGAGGCGTTCCTCTCATGGCTGATCGGCGAGGCGAAGCAAACGGCTTAGAAGAGACCCCCGGGCCCGGGGCACCACGCATCGGAACGATTGGCGCAGACGCTCACCTGCAGCTTGGCTCCAGGCGCATCGGCACGATTCGCCAGCCGAAATTCACCCCCGCGGCGGCAAGCAGGATCAAGGCCCCGCCGGCCAATTGAATCCAGGCGAAGGTCTGTGCGAACGCCAAGCGGTCGCACACGATCGCAACCACCGGATAGATGAAGGACAGCGCGGCCGTCATCGACGTCGGCAGCTTCTGAATCGCGCCGTACAGCAGGATGTAGACGAGTCCGGTATGCACGACACCGATCGTGCCGAGACAGGCCCACGGCATCAGCGCGGTCGGCAGCAGGCGAAAGTTGACGAAGGGGGCGACCAGGAACACGCCGAGCGCGACCTGGATCAGCGCGATCAATTGGGGAGGGGTGCCCTTCAATCGCTTGGTGATGATCGATGACACCGCGTAGCACAAGGCCGCGCCCAATGCGTAGCCGATCCCCTCCAGGTACTGCCCGGGCACCGCGAGCACGCCGGGCGAGGCCCTCATGACGAGCAGGAGCCCCATGAACGCAATGCCGAGCCACACCGCGGTCGACGCCGCGATCCGCTCGCGAAACACCACCGCACCAAGGCCTACGAGCATGAACGGCTGTGTGTTGTAGG
>JAKAZN010000400.1 GCA_021815835.1 Pseudomonadota bacterium | reverse complement strand
CGACCTGCGCACCGAAAATCCTGTCGATGAAGTCTCCCGCGCGCATCTGCGCAATATCGAGCTCTATCTGCAACGCCTGCTCACCGACACCGAACAGGGCCGCGCGCAGACCGTGACCGAACTGCGTAACGAACTGCGCGTGCTTACGCGCACCATCGCCGGGCTGGCCGAGGCGCCCAGATGATGCGCGGCCGCCGGCGCGCGCCCGCGGCCGGGATGGAGGCCTGGCCGGGCTACGTGGACGCGCTGTCCACCCTGCTCATGGTCATCATCTTCGTCCTGCTGGTGTTCGTGCTGGCGCAGGCCTTCCTCGGCGTGGCGCTGTCGCGGCGGGAGACCGCGCTCGAGAAAGTGAACCGCACGCTGGCCGAGGTCTCCCAGGCGCTGTCGCTGGAAAAGGGCAAGGCGAGCAATCTGCAACGCGCGGTGTCCCAGCTCAGCTCGCAGCTTTCCGGCGCGCGCGCCGCCGAGGCGAGCCTGTCGCAACAGCTCGCCGTGCTGAAGGACGAGATCGCCAAGGCGGCGGTCGCGCAGGCTTCGTTGAAGACCCAGCTCGGCGCGGCCGAGAGCGAGGCGGCGGCCAACGCGACCCGCGCCGGCGCATTGTCCGGGCAGCTCGCCGCCGCCAGGCGCGAACTGGCCTCGCTGCGGGCGGCGGCGGCGGCGCTCAACCAGACGGTGACCGCCGACAAGGCGACGATTCAGGCGCGGCTCGCCGATCTCGCCAACCTGGCGCAGGAAGTGGCGGCGCTGAAGGCGCTGCGCGATCAACTGCAACAACAGGCCGCCGCCGCGGCGGCGCGCGCCACCACGGCGGCCGAGCGCAACGCGGCGCTGGCGGCGGAACTGGCGAAGACGCACGATCTCGGCGCCTCGGCCGCGGCGCAGGTGGCGCTGCTCAATCAGCAGGTCGATCAGCTGCGCATCCAGCTGGCGGCGGTGGCCAAGGCGCTCGATCTGGCGAAGGCCACGGGGCGCGACAAGGATGTGGAGATCGCCGATCTCGGCAAGAAGCTGAACGCGGCGCTGGCGGCGAAGGTGCAGGAATTGCAGCTCTATCGCAGCGAGTTCTTCGGCCGGTTGCGCCAGATCCTGGCCGGCGAGAAGGGCATCCGCATCGTCGGCGACCGCTTCGTGATTTCCTCCGACGTGCTGTTCCCCGTGGGCAGCGCGCAGCTCAGCCCCGAGGGCGTGATCGAGGTGAGCAAGCTCGCCGATCTGGTCAAGCATGTTGCGGCGAAGATCCCGCCGAAGATCAACTGGGTGCTGGATATCGACGGCTACGCCGACCGCCAGCCGATCAACGGGAATGGCGGACAGTTCGCGACCAACTGGGATCTGTCGGCCGCGCGCGCGATCCAGGTGGTGCAGTTGCTCATCGCCGAGGGCGTGCCGGGGGATCATCTCGCCGCCACGGGCTATGGCTCGCACCATCCGCTGGATTCCGCCGACACGCCGGGGGCCTATGCCCGCAACCGGCGGATCGAATTGCGGCTGACCGATTACGGCAAGACGCATTCCGGCTGAGCGCGGCGGGCGGGTTCCCCCGCCTCCCGCAACGGCGCGCGGGACTGCGCGTTATGCGCGACCGTCAGGGTCCGGAGCGCGGTCAGGAACGCCTCGCGCAGCGCGGGCGACAGCGGCGCGAGCAGCGCCTCCTGCATTTCGGCCACCGCCGGTTCGGCGCGGAGCAGCAGGTCGTGGCCCTCGGGGGTGAGATCGAGGCGCAAGGCGCGCCGGTCCGCCGGGTCCGGTGTGCGGCGCAGCAGCCCGCGCGCCTCCAGCGCCGCGCACAGCCGCGCGGTCGAGGAGCGGTCGAGCGCGGTCAGCCCGCCCAGGGTCATTTGATCGATCCCGGGATCCGTCGCGGCCGTGCGCAGCACCGCGTATTGCGGCGGGGTCAGATCGAAGGCGGCGCAGCGATCGAGGAACAGCCCCACGGCGATCTGCTGGCAGCGGCGGATCAGGTGTCCGGGCTTGTCGTGGACCTCGGCGATGGTCATGGCGTCATGCCTGTTCGGTGCGATCATCGGTCGGGGTGGGCGCGCCGGCGGCATCACGCTTCCCGCATCTTCTCGTCCAATCCGTTGCCGCCATAGAGCCAGGCGAGGCTCTCGTACCAATCTTCCGAGGATTTCGCCGTCATCACCGCGTTGCGCAGCGCCGCGTGCACGCCCGCCGGATGATAGATGTGCTCGCCGATCGCGCGCGATTGCAGCTGCACCCGCGCGGTGCGCAGCAGCCGCCGCGCGTGGTACGCGGCCAGTCCCGCCGCGAGGTCGGCGCGATGCGCGGCCATCTCGTGGCCCAACGCGACCGCGTCCTCCATCGCCATGCAGGCGCCTTGCGCGAAATATTGCAGCATCGGATGCGCGGCATCGCCCAGCAGCGCGACCCTTCCATCGACCCAGCGCGGCGTGGGTTCGCGGTCGCACAGCACCCAGAGCTTCCAGTCCGAGCCGTGGCGGATGATGGCCTGCGCGCGGGGATGGATATGGGTGAAGCCGGCCATCACTTCGTCGAACGGCACCGGCTTGCCGGCGACCGGTTCGGGCGCGTCGTTGTGGCAGGTCACGACCAGGTTGAAGACCTTCCAGCCCTGCAACGGATAATGCACCAGATGGCATTTCGGCCCGGCCCAGAGGGTGGCGGCGTTCCAGCGCAGATCCTCGGGCATCCGATCGGTCGGGATCACCGAGCGATAGGTGGTATGGCCGGAGACGCGCGGCGGGCCGTCGCCCACCAATTGGCGGCGGATATGCGACCACAGGCCGTCGGCGCCGATCAGCGCCGCGCCGGTGACGTGCTCGCCATTCGCGAGGCGCGCGCGGACCGTGGCGCCGTCCTGGTCGTAGCCGGTCACCTCGCTGGCGGTACGCAATTCCACGAGCGGGGTTTCCCGGCAGGCGCGCAGGAACACGCCGTGCAGGTCGCCGCGATGGATCACCGCGTAGGGGTTGCCGAAGCGGGCGCGGAATTTTGCGCCGAGATCGATATGGGTGATGTCCTGGCCCGTCATCGCGTCCATCAACCGCAGCCGGTCGATGAAGACCGCCATGGCGCGCGCGGTATCGCCGACGCCGAGCGTGTCGAAGGCGTGGAACGCGTTGGGGCCGAGCTGGATGCCGGCGCCGATCTCGCCCAGGCTTTGGGCTTTCTCCAGCACGAGGCTTGGGATTCCCTGGCGGGCGAGACTGATCGCGGCGGCGAGGCCGCCGATGCCGCCGCCGGCGATCAGGACGGGGAGGGGGGTCGGCATGGGGCTCGTTCCTCCTGGGCTCGCGATTGCGGCCGCGGCACAGGCTTTATACTCAGCATAGGGATGATCTGTATAGGGATCATTTCCCAGGGAGATCACGGT
>JAKAZN010000399.1 GCA_021815835.1 Pseudomonadota bacterium | reverse complement strand
ATCTGGCGCCGGCCTGGCCCGCCTGCGTGCCGCCGGACTAGCCATCACCGATGGCGTGCTGGCCGCCGAGGCGGCCGAGCTCCTCGCCGGCTTCGCCACCCGGATCGGCAATGGCCGTCCGCTGGTCACGCTGAAGCTCGCCACCACCCTCGACGGCCGCATCGCCACGGCCGCCGGCGAAAGCCGCTGGATCACCGGCGCGCCCGCCCGCCGCGCCGCCCACGCGCTGCGCGGCCGGCATGACGCGGTGCTGGTCGGCGTCGGCACCGTCGCCGCGGACGATCCCGACCTGACCTGCCGCATCCCCGGGTTCCGCGAGGTCCCGATCGTGCGGATCGTGGTTGACGCGCATCTGCGCACCGCGCTCACCGCCCGGCTCGTCGCGACCGCGCGGGAGACACCCACCTGGTTCCTCGCCCGTCACGGCGTCGATCATCTCCGCAAGAGGGCCTTCCAGGATACCGGCGCCACGGTGATCGAGGCCGACCCCTCCGACGCCGGCATCGATCCGGCCGACGCGCTCACCCGCCTCGGCGCCGCCGGGCTGACCCGCCTGCTGGTGGAAGGCGGCGGGCGCATTGCCGGGTCGTTCCTGCGCGCGGGGCTGGTGGATCGGCTCGCCTGGTTCCACGCTCCGGCGATCATGGGCGGCGATGGCTGGCCGGCCGTCGCCGCCTTCGGGCTGGGCGGGCTGGACAGGATGCCCCGTTTCGTGCGCCGTAGCACCACGCCGCTCGGCGTCGACATGCTGAGCCTGTTTGATCTGTCGCCCGAAAGTCCTGTCTGAGATGTTCACCGGCATTGTCACAGCGCGCGGAACGATCCGCGCCGTCACCCCGATCGGCGGGGGACGCGACATGCGCCTGGTGATCGGCGCGCCAGCCGGCGGGACGCTGTGGCCCGACACAGGCACGATCGCGCTCGGCGCCTCCATCGCCTGCTCCGGGTGCTGCCTGACGGTGATCGAGCGCGGCGCGGACTGGTTCGCCGCCGACGCCTCGGCCGAAACCCTCGCTTGCACCACCTTGGGCGCCTGGACCCAGGGCAGCATCGTCAACCTCGAACGCAGCCTGAAGCTGGGCGACGAGCTCGGCGGGCACATCGTCTCCGGCCACGTCGACGGCGTCGGCACCGCCATCTCCGCCACCGCCGAAAACGGCTCCGTTCGCTGGCGTTTCCGTGCCCCCGCCGGCCTCGCCCGCTGCATCGCCGAGAAGGGCAGTGTCGCCGTCGATGGCGTGTCATTGACGGTGAACGCCGTGACGGAGGATAGCTTCGCCGTGAACATCATTCCCCACACCGCCGAGGTGACCGGCTTCGCGACCTTGCGCCCGGGGGACGCGGTGAACCTCGAAATCGACATGCTGGCCCGCTACGTCGCCCGGCTCATGGGAACAGCGGGGGCGGAGTTACCGTGATGGACGGCATCAAGAGCCTCGATCTCTCGCAATACCTCACCTCCGCCGAGGAGCTGATCGAGGAAGCGCGCAACGGACGCATGTTCATCCTCGTCGATGACGAGGACCGGGAGAACGAAGGCGACCTCATCATCCCCGCCCAGTTCGCCACGCCCGACGCGGTGAATTTCATGGCCCGGCACGCCCGCGGCCTGATCTGCCTCGCGATGACCCAGCATCGCGTCGAACAGCTCGGCCTCGGGCTGATGAGCGCCAATAACGGCACGCGGCATCAGACCGCGTTCACCGTCTCGATCGAGGCCAGGGAGGGCGTGACCACCGGCATCTCCGCCCATGACCGCGCGCGCACCATCGCGGTCGCGATCAATCCCGATTGCGGGCGCGACGACATCGTGGTGCCGGGCCATATCTTCCCGCTGGTCGCGCGCGAGGGCGGCACCCTGATCCGCGCCGGGCATACCGAAGCCTCGGTCGATATCGCGCGCCTCGCCGGCCTGTCGCCGGCGGCCGTCATCTGCGAGATCATGAACGACGACGGCACCATGGCGCGGCTGCCGGACCTGGTGGCCTTCGCGCAGAAGAACAACCTGAAGCTCGGCACCATCGCCGACCTGATCGCCTATCGCCGGCGCACCGAGCGCCTGGTCAAGCGCGTGCAGGAAGGCCTGTTCGACCACGTCGCCGGCGGCGAGTGGAAATTGGTCGTTTATGCCAACAAGGTCGAATACCAGGAGCATCTGGCGCTGGTGAAGGGCGACATCTCCGGCCCGGAGCCGGTGCTGGTGCGGATGCACGCCGTCGATCTGCTGGACGACATGACCGGCGGGCCGCACTGGATCGCGATCCACAACGCCATGCACATGATCGGTCGCGAGGGGCGCGGCGTGCTGGTGCTGATCCGCGAGCACCGGCCCACCGCGCTGTCGGACCGCGTGCGCGAACTGGTGATGTCGCCGCGCCCGCAGCGCGAATTGCGCGATTACGGCATCGGCGCGCAAATCCTGCTTGATCTCGGCGTCAAGGACATGGTGCTGCTGTCTAACCGTCAGCGCAACGTCATCGGGCTGGAGGGCTACGGCCTCAATATCGTCGAAACCCGCGCCATCCCCGACACGGTCCAGGGCGGGGCCAGGCCATGAGCACGGAAGACGCCGCCCTGCCCGCCGCGCCGCGCGTGGACGGCCCGCCGCCGCACGTCCTGATCGTACGCGCGCCCTACTACCAGGAGATCGCCGACGGCCTGCTCGACGGCGCGAGCCGCATCCTGCGCGAGGCCGGGGCCACCTTCGCGCTCATCGACGTCGCCGGCGCCTACGAACTGCCGCAAGCCATCCGCCTCGCACTGCGCGGGAACCAACGCTTCGACGCCTACGTCGCGCTTGGCTGCGTCGTGAAGGGCGAGACCGATCACTACGACCATATCTGCCGCGAAACCATTCGCGGGCTGATGAGCCTGTCGCTGCAATTCGGCCTCGCCCTCGGCCAGGGCGTGCTGACGGTCCACCGCCTCGACCAGGCGCGCGCCCGCTCCAGCTCCAACGGCCACAACAAGGGCGCCGAAGCGGCCGCGGCCGCCCTCGTGCAACTCCACGTCGCGCGTGGGTTCGGGGCGTGATGGCGGTGGGATCGGGGTGGGTGATCGGGGCTGGAAGGCCAAGGGACGCTGCCCGCTGGACCCCCGCTAAGGGGCGGCGCCCCTCGGCCGTCCAAGCCCCGTCCCCCGCCCCGTCCCCCGCCCCGTCCCCTGCCCCGGACCCAATCCCATGACCCCCCAAAAACGCCCGCGGGGCGCGGGGCGCACGGCGTCGCGGGTGGCGGCGGTTCAGGCGTTGTTTCAGAGCGAACAGGCCGGGGTTGCGGCGGACGTCGTGATCGATGAGTTCGTGCGGCATCGGCTGGGGGCGGTGGCGGGTTCGGGCGGGTTCGAGGAGGGGCGGATTCCGGAGGCGGAGGTT
>JAKAZN010000398.1 GCA_021815835.1 Pseudomonadota bacterium | reverse complement strand
CGGGGGCGCCGGTGGCGGCGGCGGTGGCCGCGAGCGCGGGGGCGGCGGCGAGCAGGGTGCGACGTTTCATCGTTGGGTCTCCCGGTCATGGCGGGCGGCGCTGCGGCGCGCCCTTGTTGCGGTGTGGCGTTTCATTCCGCCCAGTCGAAGGACCGCGCGACGGCCTTCTTCCAGGAACGGTGGTGACGGGTACGGTCCGGCTCGCTCATCGCCGGCTGGAATATCCGGTCGATCTCCCCGTTCTCCCGCAAACCGTCGCGGTCGGTCCAGTATCCGACGGCGAGACCCGCCGCATAGGCGGCGCCGAGCGCGGTGGTCTCGGCGAGCTTCGGGCGCATCACCGGCACGCCCAGGATGTCGGCCTGGAACTGCATCAGCAGATTGTTGGCGACCATGCCGCCATCGGTCTTCAGCACCGCCAGCCGGATGCCGCTATCGGCCGCCATCGCCTCCACCACGTCGCGCACCTGATAGGCGGTGGCCTCCAGCGCGGCGCGGGCGATATGGCCGCGCGTGGCGAAGCGGGTCAGGCCGGCGATCAGGCCGCGCGCGCCGGCGTTCCAGTATGGTGCGTAGAGGCCGGAGAACGCGGGCACGATATAGACATCGCCATTGTCGGGCACGCTCGCGGCCAGGGCCTCGATCTCGGGCGCGGTGTCGATCAGGCGCAGATTGTCGCGCAGCCATTGCACCAGCGCGCCGGTGATCGCGATCGCGCCTTCCAGCGCGTAGCAGGGTGGCTCGGCGCCGAACCGGTAGGCGAGCGTGGTGAGCAGCCCGGAGGTCGAGACCACCGGGGTCGGGCCGGTGTTCATCATCAGGAACGCGCCGGTGCCGTAGGTGTTCTTCGCCTCTCCGGGCGCGAAGCAGGCCTGGCCGACCAGCGCCGCGTGTTGGTCGCCCAGGATGCCGGCGAGCCGGACGCCCCGCAGCGGTGCCGCCACGATCTCGCCCAGCGCTTCCGCCGACGAAACGATCCGCGGCAGGCAGGCGGCGGGGATGTCGAAGGCGGCGAGCATGTCCGGGTCCCACGCGCAGCCGGCGAGGTTCATGAGCTGCGTGCGGCTCGCGTTGGTGACGTCGGTCACATGCAGCCCGCCGGTGAGGTGCCAGGCGAGCCAGGAATCGATGGTGCCGAACAGCGCCGCCCCGGACGCCGCCGCTTCGCGCGCGCCCGGCACGTGTTCCAGCAGCCAGGCCAGCTTGAGGCCGGAGAAATAGGTGCTGAGCGGCAGGCCGGTGCGGGCGCGGAACCGGTCCTGCCCGCCTTGGGCGGCGAAACGCCGGACCAGCGCCTCGGTGCGCGTGTCCATCCACACCACGGCATTGGCGAGCGGACGGCCGGTGGCGCGATCCCACAGCACGGTGGTCTCGCGCTGGTTGGTGAGGCCGATCGCCGCCAGGTCCGCCGCGACGATGCCGGCGCGCGCCAGCGCCGCGCCGGCCACCTCGATCGTGTTGGCCAGGATCTCCATCGGATCGTGCTCGACCCAGCCCGGCCGCGGCGTGATCTGCCGGTGCTCTTTCTGCGCCAGCGCCACGATCGCGCCGGCGTGGTCGAACACGATGCAGCGGGTGCTCGTGGTGCCCTGGTCGATGGCGGCGATGAAGCGGGTCATCGCCTCAGGCCCGATCGCCGGCGGCAACGGTGTCGGGCACCCGGAAGCGGCCGAGGTTGCGGATAAACCGCGTCAGAAGCTCGGCGGTGCCGGCGGGGGCGTGCAGCGCGAGCTTGGAGCGGCGCCAGAGGATGTCCTCGGCGGTGGCGGCGAATTCGTGGCGCACCAGATAGGTTGCTTCCGCCTCCGTCAGGCCGCCGCCGAGATCGGCGCCGAGCGCGGCGAGATTCCGCGCCCCGTCCAGCACCTGCTCGACGCGCGTGCCGTAGGCCCGGGCGAGCCGGCGCGCCAGCGGTGCCGGGAGGAAGGCGTGGCGCGCGGCGAAATCCGCGCTCCAGGCGGCAAAATCCGCACCGGGCAGGTCGCCCCCCGGCAAGGGCGCGGTCGCGGTCCAGCCGGGCGGGATCGGTCGCCCCAACGCCGCCAGCAGCTTCGCCAGCGCGTGCTCGGCCAGCCGGCGGTAGGTCGTGATCTTGCCGCCATAGACCGACAGCAGCGGCGCTTCCCCGGCGCCAGGAACCCCGGCATCCAGATCGAGCACGTAGTCGCGCGTCACCGCCGAGGCGCTGGCCGCGTGGTCGTCATACAGCGGGCGGACGCCGGAATAGCCGCGCACCACGTCGCCCGGCGCGACCCGGGCGCGCAACCAGCGGTTCACGCTGTCGCAGAGATAGCTGATCTCCTCCTTCCCGATCGCCGCCGCCGCCGGATCGCCCTCATAGGGGATGTCGGTGGTGCCGATCAGGCTGAATCGTTGCTCATAGGGAATCACGAAGACGATGCGCCGGTCCGGGTTCTGCAACAGGAACGCGAAGGCGCCGTCATGGAGGCGCGGGACGATGATGTGGCTGCCCTGGACCAGCCGCACATTGCGGGTGCCGTTCTGCCCCAGCTTCGCGCTCAGCACCTCGCCGACCCAGGGGCCGGCGGCGTTCACCAGGGCGCGCGCGGCAATGTTGTGTCGGGTGCCGGTCGTGCGGTCCTCGAGCGCCGCTTGCCAGAGCGCGCCGTCCCGACGTGCCGCGCACAGGCGGGTGCGGGTCCGTACCACCGCCCCGCGCGCGGCCGCGTCCATCGCGTTCAGCACCACCAGCCGGCTGTCCTCGACCCAGCAATCCGCGTAGGTGAAGCCGCGCCGGTACTCCGGGCGCAGGACCGCGGCCGCCGGGTGCGGGGGGAAGCGGATCGCGCGGGAGGCGGGCAGGCGCTCGCGCCGGGCGAGATGGTCATAGAGGAACAAGCCCGCGCGGATCAGCCAGGCCGGGCGCTGGCCCGGCGCGTGCGGCAACACGAACTCCAGCGGCCAGATGATATGCGGGGCGATGCCGAGCAGGCGCTCGCGTTCTGCCAGCGCCTCGCGCACCAGGCGGAATTCGTAATGTTCCAGATAGCGCAGCCCGCCATGGATCAGCTTGGTGCTGGCCGAGGAGGTGTGGGAGGCGAGGTCGTCCTGCTCCACCAGCAGCACCGACAGGCCGCGGCCGGCGGCGTCGCGGGCGATGCCGGCGCCGTTGATGCCGCCACCGACGATCAGCAGGTCGAATTGCGGGTCCGTCATGGCCGCGCGGGCGCAGGGCCGGGCCGGGCTGCCCGATGGCGAATACGGCCTATGTGCGACTGCCAGCGCTTCATCGTGCCGCGCGACGGCCCCCCGGTGACCGGGTGCCGATACCGGATCGCTTCGATCGCGGCAAGCGACGGATCGGTGGCGGATCGGGCGGGCCGGTGGGCGGGCCGGTGGGCGGGCCGGTGGGCG
>JAKAZN010000397.1 GCA_021815835.1 Pseudomonadota bacterium | reverse complement strand
AGCTGCTACTCGCCGCTATAGGTTGCAGCCTCCGCGCCGGGCGGCGGCACGGGCCGGCCGGCTTCGCGCATCGCCGCGATCCAGTCCCGTCGGGCCTCGCCTCCGTTGGCCAGGGCTTCCTCGACCGTCGCGCCGTCGGACATGCAGCCCGGCAGGTCGGGGAATTCAATCAGGTAGCCGCCGCCTTCGTCCGCCGTCTTGTCGGCCCGCGCCAAGGTGACGCCCCCTCCCCCCTTTGCTACACCGCGCCCCTTCACCCCAGGATCCCCCATTATGCGCCCCTCCGGCCGCGCCGCCGACGAACTTCGCCCCCTCAGCCTCACCCCGGGCTTCGCCCGCCACGCCGAAGGTTCCTGCCTGATCCGCATGGGCCAGACCGAGGTCCTCTGCGCCGCCAGCGTGGAAGGCCGAGTCCCCCCCTTCCTCCGCGGCACCGGCCAGGGCTGGGTCACCGCCGAATACGGCATGTTGCCCCGCGCCACCCATACCCGCGGCGATCGCGAGGCGGCGCGCGGCAAGCAATCCGGCCGCACCCAGGAAATCCAGCGCCTGATCGGGCGGTCGTTGCGCGCGGTGGTCGATCGCAAGGCGATGGGGGAGATGAGCATCACCCTCGATTGTGACGTGCTCAACGCCGATGGCGGCACGCGCTGCGCGGCGATCACCGGCGCCTGGGTGGCGCTGGCGCTCGCGTTCCGCCACCTGCGCAAGATGAACGTGCTGGCGCGCGATCCGCTGGCCGGGCAGGTCGCGGCGGTCTCCTGCGGGCTGGTGGGCGGGGCGGCGGTGCTCGATCTGGATTACGCCGAGGATTCCAACGCGGACGCAGACGCGAATTTCGTGCTGACCGACGCGGGCGGCATCGTCGAACTGCAAGGCACCGCCGAGCGGGCGCCATTCTCCGAGGCGGAATTCGGCGCGCTGCTGGGGCTGGCGCGCGCCGGGACCACGGCGTTGTTCGCCGCCCAGCGCGCGGTGCTGGACGCGCCGGCGTGATCCCGCGGCGGCTGGCACCCGGCGATCGGCTGGTCCTCGCGAGCCATAATCCCGGCAAGCTCCGTGAGTTTTCGGCCCTGCTCGCCCCGTTCGGAATCGAGATGATCTCGGCCGGCGCGCTCGGCCTGGCGGAGCCGGAGGAAACGGCGCCCGATTTCGTCGGCAATGCACGGCTGAAGGCACTGGCGGCGGCGCGCGAGGCGGGGCTCGCGGCGCTCGCCGATGATTCCGGGTTCTGCGTGGCGGCACTGGGTGGCGCGCCTGGGGTGCTGTCGGCGCGCTGGGCGGGACCGGGCAAGGATTTCGCCGCCGCCATGGCGCGGGTGAACGCGGCCCTTGCCGATCAGGCGGACCGGCGCGCCTGGTTCACGGCGGCGCTCAGCCTCGCCTGGCCGGACGGGACGACCGCGACGTTCCTCGGCCGCGTCGATGGCACCGCGATCTGGCCGCCGCGCGGCGGATTCGGATTCGGCTACGATCCGATGTTCATTCCCATGGGCTCGGACGAAACCTTCGGCGAGATGGCGCCGGACGCGAAGGAAGCGATCAGCCATCGCGCCCGTGCCTTCGTCCAGTTGCAAGCCGCGTGTTTCACCGCTCCCGCAACGGACCCAGCCGCGGGGCAAACGCGTAGTTGAGCTGCACCAGCACGATGAAGCCCAGGCTCCAATAGGTGCTGAACACGCACAGCGCGGCGCCCAGCGCGTAAAGTCCCTGCCCGATCAGGATGCGCCGCTCCACCGCCGCGCCAAGCCCCGCCGGCGCGTCCGCGCGCACCAGGCCCGAATGCGTGGCACAGCGCCAGGAGGCAAAAAGCGTCACGCCGAGCAGCAGGATATTGCCCCAATAAACGAGCAGGGCGGTGCGATAGGCGAGATAGGCCGTCATCAGCCGGGTGGAGAACGGCATCAGCGTGACCGCGAACAGGAACATCAGATGGATCCAGGCGATGTCGCGATCCGCCCGGTCCAGGTGATTGAGCTGCGTCTGCTGGCCGACCCAAAAGATGCCGAGCGTGAGGAAGCTCATCAGATAGACCAGAAGCTGCGGTGCCAGCGTGGCCAGCGCGCGCAGCAGATCGCCCTCCCCGTGGATCGCCGCCGCCGCGGGGGCGCGCAGATCGAGCACGAGCAGGGTCATCGCCACCGCGAACAGCCCGTCGCTGAGGGCGGCGATGCGTTCGACGCTGTGACCGGCGATGCGGTTGTAGCTGCTGCTCATGCGGGACCTCGGGGACGGGAGGCGGGTGATGCTGGCCGGATGGGGCGAACCGCCCTAGCGTGGCCGGAAATCGTCCTGGGGGGAACCGATCCATGCCACGCCTTGCCGAGCGTATCGCCTTCATCACCGGCGCGGGAACCGGAATCGGGCGCGCCACCGCGCGCGCCTTCGCCGCCGCCGGCGCGCGCGTGGCGATCGCCGAGATCAACGCCCAGGCGGGGGAGGAGACAGCCCACCTCGCCGGCAACGGCGCGATCGCGATCCGCGCCGACGTGACGGACCCGGACAGTCTCGCCGGCGCGATCGGGCGCGCCGTGGGTCATTTCGGCGGGCTGCACATCCTGCACAACAACGCCGGCGGCTCGACCCCGGCGGATGGCAGCGCGGTGGATGCGCCGATCGAGGAGTTCTGGAGGGTCATCAAGCTCGATCTGTTCGGCACGTTCCTGGGCTGCCGGTTCGGGATTCCCGAGATCATCCGCTCGGGCGGCGGGTCGGTCATCAACATGGCGTCGAACCTGGCGCTGATGGGGATCGCCGGGCGCGATTGCTACACGGCGGCGAAGGGCGGGGTGGCGGCGATGACGCGCTCGCTCGCGGTGGAATTCGCGCCCCAGAAGGTGCGGGTGAACGCCCTGGCGCCATCGGCCACCATGACCGATCGGGTGAAAGCGCTGATGGCCGGCAACGCGGCAATCGACAGGCTGGCGCAATCGCATCTGCTGGGGCTGATCGCGCCCGAGGATATCGCGCAGGCGGCGCTGTTCCTGGCGAGCGCGGAGTCGGGGAAGATCACGGGCCAGATCCTGCCGGTGGATTCCGGCGTCACCATTTCCTGAACGGAGCGACCGATGAAGATCAAGCGCATCGAGCATATCGCCATCGCCGCGGACGCGCTGGCGCCGGCGGTGGCATTGTTTCGCGACACCTTCGGGATTCCGCTGGAATACGAGGAAGAGATCGGCTCCATCCGCCTCGCCATGTTGCCGGTGGGGGAGACCTATATCGAGCTGCTGGAAGGCAACGACCGGACCGACGGCGTGCGACAATGGATCGCCGAGAAGGGCACCGGCCTGTTCCATATCTGTTTCGAGGTGGACGATATCGACGGCGCGCTGGCCGAGCTGAAGGCCAAGGGCGTGAAGCTGCGCGACGAGGTGGCGCGGCCGGG
>JAKAZN010000396.1 GCA_021815835.1 Pseudomonadota bacterium | reverse complement strand
CGGCGATGGATATCTCCGATGGGCTGGTCCAGGATCTCGGTCATCTGTGTCGCGCCGCCGGCCTTGGCGCCGATATCGAGGCCGCGCGCGTCCCCCTCTCGGCGGCCGCGCGCGCGGCGGGGCCGGAATGGCTGGAAACCTGCCTCACCGGGGGTGATGATTACGAATTGCTCCTGGCCGTCCCGCCCGAAGCAAAAGCAGCTCTCGTTGCAGCCGCGCGCGGGAGGCATATCCCCCTTGCGCGGATCGGCCGCTTTCGCGCCGGTCCACAAACTGTCATGCTGAGCGATGCCGCCGGCCGGCCGATCACGATCGGTCCCGGCGGCTGGAGCCATTTCTGACCGCACGCCTGTCCGAAGGGTGGATCGCCGCGCATGAACCGTAACGTGTGGCTGCTGTTCGGCTGTCAGGCGATGATGAACGCCGTGACCGGCGGGCAGGTGGTCATGGCCGCGCTGATCGGCCGCAGCCTGGCCCACGACCAGGCGCTGATCACCCTGCCGCTGGCGATCCAGATGGTCTCGGTCATGGCCGGATCGATCCCGGCCGGGTTCGTGTTTGGCCGGCTCGGCCGTCGGCCCGGCTTCTGGCTCGGGACCGTGCTGGCGATCTGCGGCAGCCTGATCTATGCCTTCGGCCTGTGGCGCGGGAATTTCGCGATCTACTGCCTGGGCGCGGTCCCGGGCGGCATGGGCTACGGCATCGCCCAGCATTTGCGCTTCGCCGCGGCCGAGGCGGCCACCGTCGAACAACGTCCGCGCGCCATCGCGCTGGTGATGGCCGGCGGCGTGCTGGCCGCCGCGATCGGCCCCGAAATCGTCAAGCGCACCCACGGCCTGATTCCGTCGCATGTGTTCCTCGCCACCTATTTTGCGATGCCGGTGCTGCCGCTGATCGCGGCGAGCCTGCTGGTGTTCGTGCGCCTGCCTCCGCCGCCGGCGCGCACCGGCCGGAGCGTGTCGTTGCGCGAGATCGTCGCCCGCCCGACCTTCCTGATCGCCGTGGTCGCGGGCATGGTGGCGTTCGATTCCATGCAGTTGGTGATGGCCTCGACGCCGGTGCAGATGATGATCTGCGGCTTCGGCGTGAACCAGGCCGCCGACGTGATCCGCGCCCATTCGATCGCCATGTACCTGCCGGGATTCATCACCGGGCGGCTGATCCAGCGCTTCGGCGCGCATGGCGTGATCTGCGCCGGCGCCCTGCTGGCCGCGTTCTGTGCCGCGGTGAATTTGGGATTCGACCCGTGGTTCTCCACCTTCCTGGTGGCGCTGATGCTGCTGGGGCTGGGCTGGAACTTCATGTTCGTGGGCGCGACCGCGCTGCTCGCCACCGCGCACGACCCGCACGAGCGGGTACGGGTGCAGGCCACCAACGATTTCATCGTGTTCGGTTCTGTCGCGGTTTCCATCCTGACCTCGGGCGCGATCGAATCCGGCTTGGGCTGGCACGCGCTCAATCTCGCGGTGCTGCCGCCGGTGGTGATCGCGGCTGGTCTGGTGATGTGGCACTGGATGGCGCAGCCCCGCGCGGTGGTCGCCGCGGAGTAGCGGGCGAAGACGGGCGGGACGAAGGCGGGCGGGACGAAGGCGGGTGGCGCCATGTCGGCCCCTCCCCTACCGCCCGCGCGCGAGCCGCCTTTCGTACCATTGCGCCGCCATCGTGGAGGGAAACAGCAGCGCGAAATAGACCAGCGCGACCACCGTATAGACCTCCAGCGGCCGGTAGGTCGTTTCGGTCACGGTGGTCCCCTGGTACAGCAGGTCCGGCACCGCGATCACCGAGACCAGCGAGGTGTTCTTGAGCTGCGTCACCGACTGATTGACGAAGGGCGGGATCATGCGCCGGATCGCCTGCGGCAGGATCACGCGGCGCATCACCTGCCACCGGGGCAGCCCCAGCGCGCGCGCCGCGTCCCACTGCCCGCGCTCGATCGAGACGATCCCGCCGCGGAAGATCTCGGCATAGAACACCCCGGTATAGAGCGAGAGCACCGCCAGCGCCGCCACGTCGGCCGGGATCTGGATGTGCAGCAGCACCGGCAGCGCGTAGTAGAACCAGACGATCTGCACCAGCAGCGGCGTGCAGCGGAAGGTTTCGGTCAGCGCGATCAGCGGCGCGTTCAGCAGCCGTGAGCGCGTGAGCCGCCCGAGGCCGATCAGCAGGCCGATGATCAGCCCGAGCAGCACCGAGCCCGCCGTGAACCCCAGCGTCACCAGCGCGCCGCGCCAGAACAGCGGCGCGTAGCGCAGGATCGGCGAGAAATCCCACTGGTAGGGCATCGCGCCGCGCCGAAATCAGAAGCTGAGCGCGGCGGGAATCTGATCCGGCTTGACGCCCTCCACCGCCAGCCCCTCGATGATATCCTGGCGCATCGTTCCGAGCCCGCGGTTGAAATCGAGCCAGGCGTTCAGCACGTCGCGGAACTTGTTGTCTGGTTCCTGCTGGATGCCAAGGCAGCTCGGCAGCGCCACTTGCGGCCCGGTCAGCAGATGATACGGCCCGAGCGACGGATTCTTGCCGACCGCGGCCAGCCCCAGCAGCGCGGCCAGGATCACCACGTCCGCGCGCCCCGATTGCAGCGCGAGAATCCCCTGATCCTGCTGCGCGAAGCCGACATGCCGGGCCTTGGGCGCGAAGCGCTTCGCCACCGTCTCGTGCAGCGAGCCGATATCATAGGCGATGCGGATTCCCGGCTTGTCGATATCGGACCAGGTGGTGGGATTGAAGCCGTGCCTGGCGAGGCAGCCGAAGGGATGGACGATCATCGGATGGGTGAAGCGGATCGCCAGCGCGCGCTCGGGCGTGGGGTTCAGCGCGAAGCTCATGTCGATCTTGTTGGATTGGATATCGAGCACCGCGGTGCCCCAGGTGGCCTCCACGTATTCCACCTTGGCGCCGAACACCTTGCCGAGGCTTTCGGCCATCGGCACGCAGGCCCCCTTCCAGGCGCCGGTGGTCAGGTCCTTGCTGAAATAGGGCAGCGCGCCGGTGATCCCGGCGACGCGCAGCGTCTTGGTGCGGGCCACGCGCTCGAAGGTGCTCTCGGCGCCGGCAGCGCGGGCGCGCGTGGCGGAGGCGATGGCGGCGGCGGGCAGCAGGGCCGCGCCGGCGGCAAGGCCACGGCGGCTGACGCGTTGGGTCATGGGTCGGCTCTCCCTGTTTCGGTTCCCGTGCGGGCGAGCCTAGAGCCGATCGGGCGCCCGGGGGAAGGAGCTTCGGAGACGCTCGGGACTAATCGAATCGCGCGGCACGGCCGTCGCGCCGGCCGCCAGGCGAGCGGCGACGCCCCGACCACGCGGTCATTCCTGGGCGGCGCGATATTTCCCGGCCGAATCTTAACCCGGCGTTAGGCTTCTTGTCCTATCACTACGCCCCCAACCCTCCCCGGTGCCCCCGCCAAGTGCCCA
>JAKAZN010000002.1 GCA_021815835.1 Pseudomonadota bacterium | reverse complement strand
GTTTGCCGAACCGACCGATTCCGAAGCGACCATCATCCGCCCCCGCCCCGGCGGACGCGGCGCGGCGCCGGCCGCCGCCCCGATGGCGCAGCCCGTCGCGGGGCCGGCCGTGGCGATCCCGGCGGTGGGCGCCAACCCGCTGATCGCGGCCGCCGCCCCGGTGCTGGCCGCCGCGGTGCGCATCGGTGCCGCGCGCGCGAGCCCGCCCGATCCCGACGCGTTGCGCCGCGCCATGGTGGAGGCGATCCGTGATTTCGAGAAGCGCGCGCTGGCCACCGGGCTGGAAACCCGCAGCCTGCGCGCCGCCCGCTACGCGCTGTGCGCGACGATCGACGATCTGGTCCTCAGCACCCCCTGGGGCAGCACCAGCGGCTGGGCGGCGCAGAGCCTGACCAGCATCTTTCACAACGAAGTGAGCGGCGGCGAGCGCTTCTTCGACATCCTGGAGGAAATGCAGCGCGACCTCGGCAAGCAATCGGAGGTGGTGGAGCTGATGTATCTTTGCGCCTCGCTCGGCTTCGAGGGGCGCTACCGGGTGATGCCGCGCGGCATCGCGGCGCTGACGGAATTGCGCGATTCGGTCTATCGCGGCCTGCGCCAGCGGCGTGGCGAATTCGAGCGCGATCTGTCGCCGCGCTGGAAGGGATTGGCGCTGGGCTACAAGGGCCTGGGACAACGCGTGCCGGTCTGGATCCTGGCCTCGGCGACGGCGTTGATCGCCTGTCTGGTCTATGTGCTGTTCAGCTTCTCGCTGTCGGGCGACGCGGGCGTGGCTTATGCCAATCTTGCCGCGCTGCCGCCGAAGGGGCTGATCCATGTGGTGCGGACCGCCCCCGTGGCGCCGCCGCCGCCGCCGCCGGTGGAGGCCGCTTCCGTCGCGGCGGGGCCGACCGTCGCCACCTTCCTCGCCCCCGAGGTCCGCGCGGGCGCCGTGCAGGTTTTCGAGGACGCGCAATCGATCACCATCCGGCTCACCAACCGGCAGATGTTCGGCTCCGGCTCGGCCGTGCTGAACCCCAGCTATCTGCCGCTCATCAAGCGCGTGGGCGCCGCGCTCGCCACCCGGCCGGGGCGGGTGCTCGTCAACGGCTATACCGACAACCAGCCGATCCACACGGTGCAATTCCCGTCCAATTGGCAATTGTCGCAGGCGCGGGCCAACGCGGTCGCGCAGGTGCTGGCCGGCACGGTCGGCGATCCCAAGCGGGTGCAGGCGGTGGGCAAGGGCGATGCCGACCCGATCGCGCCCAACACGACGCCGCAAGGGCGTGAGCAGAACCGACGGACCGAGGTCGTGCTGATGAAGACGGCGTCCCTGCCATGATGAAGTGGATCGACAAGTTCGTCCGCAGCTTCTGGGGGGAAACCTTCATGGGCGCGGCCTTGATCTGCGCCCTGATCTGGTTCTTCGGCCCGCTGCTGGGTCTGGGTTCGTTCCATCCCTTCGCCTCCGAGTTCGAGCGGATCATCGCCATCTCGGTGCTGGTGCTGCTGTTCGTGATCGTCAACCTGGTGCACGAGCTGCGCGAGAAGAAGAAGGAGAAGGAGCTCGAGGAAGGGGTCACCGAGGCCAAGGAGGAGAGCGAGGCGGAGAAGGCCTCGGCCGAGGAACTGGCGCTGCTGTCGGAGAAGATGAAGGAGGCGCTGCACGAGCTGAAGCGCGCGAAGCTGGGTGGAAAATCCCGCCGCCCGCTGTATCAGCTGCCGTGGTACCTGTTCATCGGCCCGCCGGGATCGGGCAAGACGACGGCGCTGGTCAATTGCGGGCTGCGTTTTCCGCTGGCTGACGCGAACGGGCCGCACGCGATCAAGGGCGTGGGCGGCACCCGCCATTGCGATTGGTGGTTCACCGATCAGGCGGTGCTGATCGACACCGCCGGCCGCTACACGACGCAGGATTCCGACGCGGCGGTGGATGCCGCGTCCTGGCTCGGATTCCTGAAGCTGCTCAAGAAGCAGCGCCCGCGCCAGCCGCTGAACGGGGTGCTGGTGGCGATCAGCCTGTCCGATCTGGCGACCCAATCGGAGAATGAACGTTTCGCGCACGCGCGCGCGATCCGCAAGCGGGTGCGCGAATTGTCCGACGAGCTCGGCGTGCGGGTGCCGGTCTATGTGCTGTTCACCAAGGCCGACCTTGTCGTGGGCTTCGTCGAGTTCTTCGACAATCTCGGCAAGGAGGAGCGCGAGCAGGTCTGGGGCACGACCTACGGCCTGGACGACGGCAAGAGCGAAGGCGGCACGGTCGCCGAATTCGGCGCCGAGTTCGACCGGCTGATGCAGCGGCTGAACGAGCGGATGATGGAGCGGGTGCACCAGGAATCCGATCTGCAACGAAGGCGCATGATCTGGGGCTTCCCCCAGCAGCTCGCGTCGCTGCGCGAGGTGGCCAACGAATTCCTGAACGAGGCCTTCCGCCCGAGCCGGCTGGAGGCGCGGCCGTTGCTGCGCGGGGTCTATTTCACCTCCGGCACGCAGGACGGCACGCCGATCGACCGGCTGCTGGGGACGATGGCCGGACGATT
This sequence comes from Pseudomonadota bacterium, assembly GCA_021815835.1. Classification (GTDB taxonomy): domain Bacteria; phylum Pseudomonadota; class Alphaproteobacteria; order Acetobacterales; family Acetobacteraceae; genus JAJZVS01. The sequence continues at coordinate 14,501 of JAKAZN010000002.1, read as the reverse complement.
CGGCCTGGCGCGCCAAGCGGTTTCGGCGTTCAGCGGGGCGGGGCGGAGCTATTTCCTCTCGCGCCTGGTGGGCGAGGTGGTGTTTGGCGAGGCCGGTCTCGTCAGCCGCGATCCGAAGGTGGAAAAGCGCCAGAAGCTGGTCGCCTACGGCTCCTACGCGACCTGCGGGGTGGTGCTGCTGGGGCTGATGACGGCCTGGACCATGAGCTGGTTCTCCAACCGCGACGTGATGGCGGACCAGCGTGCGGCGATGGCGACGTATCGCGCGCAGTACGCGCAGATCCTGCGACGCGGGCCGGAGGATACGAATCTGCTCGCGGTGCTGCCGGCGCTGGAGACCTTGCGCACCATGCCGGGGGGTTATGCCTCGCGCGCGGACAGCGTGCCCTGGTCGATGGGCTTCGGTCTGTATCAGGGCCAGCAATTGCGGACGGCGGCGGATAGCGCCTACGCGAACGGGCTGGACGGGCTGCTGCTGCCGCGGCTGCTGTCGCGGCTGGAAGCGCAGATGCAGGCCAATCTCGACAAGCCGAGCTTTCTCTATCAGGCACTCGAGGTCTATCTGATCCTTGGTCGCCAGGGTCCGCTCGATCCGGCGCTGGTGCGGCACTGGATGGCGCTCGATGCCGCGGTGAGCTTCCCCGGGGAGGACAACGCCCCGGTGCGCGCGGCGCTCGGCGACGACGTGGCGGCGATGCTGCGCTTCCCGCTGCCGTCGGTGGCGCTGAACGGGCCGCTGGTGGCCGAAGTGCGCGGCGTGCTGACGCGCAAGCCCTTCGCCGATTACCTCTATTCCAGCATCATCGAGAGCCCGGTGGCGCGGCGGCTGCCGGAATGGACGGTGGCGGAACATTCCGGCCCCGCCGGATCGCGAGTGTTCAGCCTGCGCGACGGCAAGCCGCTGGATACCGGCGTGCCCGGCATCTTCACCTGGGAGGGGTATCACAAGACCTTCCTGCCGCTCATTCCGGGCGTGACGAAGCAGGCCTCGCAGCAGGCCTGGGTGCTGGGCCGGCCGGCGACGAAGGGGGCCGAGGCGCTCACCAAGCTGCGCCACGACGTGCTGTCGCTCTATCTTGATGACTACACGCGCCGATGGGACGCGCTGCTCGCCAATATCGCGTTGCAGCCCTTCACCACCCTGGCGCAGGGCCAGAACGAATTGTTCCTGCTGTCGGCGCCTGATTCGCCGCTGCGCGACCTGCTGCACGGGATCGATGAGGAGACCCAGTTGAGCCGCTCCCCCGCCGGGGCGGTGAAGTCCGAGAAGGCGAAGGGCGTGCGCGAGGGGCTGAGCGACATCGCCAAGGAACGCGCGCTGGGCGCGTTGGGCGGGGAGGAAGGACAGATCGCGCTGGTGCTGGGATCGGCGTTCGGGACCGGGCCGGAGGGCAAGCCGATCGACCCGGCCACGCGCGTCGATGCGCATTTCAAGGCGCTGCATGAATTCGTCGATGGCAAGACCCCGAGCGAACCGCATCTGGAAGATGTGATCGCCAAGATCCAGCAGATCTACCAGGGCATCAACCAGGCGGCGAACGCGCCGAACCAGGGCGCGGCGCTGCTCGGCATGGTGGCGGGTGGCAGCGCGGCGGGCGGCGGCGGCGCGGCCGGCGGGGCGGCGGCGTTGCAGACCCTGGCGGCCAGCGTGCCGAAGCCGGTCGCGGCGATGCTGCAAACGGTGTCGAGCTCGAGCTCGGCGGTGACGGCAAGCGGGGCCAGCAACGAATTGTCGCAGGCGTGGCAATCGAAGGTGCTGCCGCTGTGCCAGGAGGCGTTCAACCGCTACCCGCTGATCGCGGGTAGTCACGAGGACGTGCCGCTGGGCGATTTCACCCATCTGCTCGGTCCCGGCGGGCTGGTACAGAAATTCTTCGACAAATACCTGCAATCGCTGGTGAACACGACGACCACGCCGTGGCAGTGGCAGTCGCCGGACCACACGAAACTGGGCCTCGCGCCCGGCGCGCTGGCCGAGTTCGAGCGCGCCGACCAGATCCGCCAGGCGCTGTTCCCGGACGGGACGAAGATGGGCGTGAAGTTCCAGCTGACGCCGGTTTCGGCCGATGCGGGCGTGGGAACGGTGCGGATTCAGATCGGCAAGCAGACCTTGACCTACGCGCACGGCCCGGCGCAGCCGCAGGCGATGACCTGGCCCGGCGCGGGGGACGATCTGGAAGTGCGGGTCATCATGACCCCGGCCAATGGCGGCTCGGCCACGGTGATCGAGAATGACGGCCCCTGGTCGCTGCTCCGCCTGCTCGACGCGGCGCGGGTGATCCCGAGCGGGGCGCCGGATCGGTTCCAGATCGTGTTCTCCTCGCCCCAGGGAAACGCGACGTTCCGCCTGAATGCCGACAGCGTGCGCAACCCGTTCAACCTGGCGGCGCTGCGCGCGTTCCGCTGCCCGCCGAAGCTGTGACCCACATGGCGCAGGCGCGGCCGGTCATGTTCGATGCGATACGATAGCGATCAGAGGTGAGAGATGGCCGCGACCCCGCCCCCGAAGCTTGAGTTCAAGATCGATCCCGATCCCGGGTTCACGCTGAAATTCAAGGATTTTGAAGGAACCGAGGAGCTCGGCCGGCCGTTTCACTATGTGGTCAATCTCTCCAGTACCAAGGTCAAAATGGACCTGACCGCGCTGCTCGGCAGTTCGGTCACTGTGACGATGGTCAATCCGGACAACAGCAAGCGCTATTTCAACGGCGTTGTCGCATCGATCGCCTATGCGGGGCTGCGGGCCGGCGGGCGCGGCTACCGGATGGAACTGCGCCCGTGGTTCTGGCTTCTGTCGCAACGCAAGGATTGCCGGATCTTCCAGAACAAGTCGATCTGGGACATCATTACCGCGGTATGCCGCAATGCCGGGTTCAGCGATTTCGCGGACAAGCGCGGGGCGCAGCCGAAGGCCGGCAGCCAGACGGTGGAGTACTGCGTCCAGTACGACGAGACTTCGTTCGACTTCATCACGCGGTTGATGGAGGAATACGGGATCTACTATTATTTCACCCACGCCGACGGCAAGCATACGCTGAATTTCGCCGACGATCCGTCCTCGCACAGCTCGATCGGCGCGGCGATCCCGTTCCGCACCCGCCAAACGGGCAGCCGCGCGGTAGCGGACCATGTCTGGCAGTGGTCGTCGGAGCTGACGGTGGTGCCTGGCAAAGTGTCCTACACAGACTATAATTTCACCACTTCGGGGGTCGATCTTTCGGTCCGGTCCAGCAACGATGCCGGACACAAATACGACGCGTTCGAGTGGTTCGAATACCCGGGCCGCCACCCGACGACGGCCATCGGCCAGGCCCTGTCGGACGTGCGCCTGCAGCACTATGTCGCGCAGCGGAGGCTGATGTTCGGCGTGACCAACAGCCGCCTGCTCTATACCGGCAGCAAGTTCACCCTGTCGAATTTCTACGAAGCCGCCGACAACATCGAATATACCGTGGTGCGTGCCACCTACACGCTGGCCGCGCGCGAATCGCGCGCCACGACCGGTGCGGCCACGGCCGATATCTTCCGCGTTTCGTTCGAGGCGATCAAGGGCACCACCCCGTTCCGCCTGGCGCGCACCACGCCGCGCCCGCGCATCCCCGGCCCGCAGACCGCCAAGGTGGTGACCGAACCCACGGGATCGACCTCCGACGAGATCGTCACCGACAAGTACGGCCGGATCAAGGTGAAATTCCCGTGGGCCCGCCCCGCGGGGCCCGGTTCGCAGAGCGAAGCGGAGGTAAACGACCAGAAGGCGTCCTGCTGGATCCGGGTCGCGCAGATGTGGGCCGGCGTGACCTGGGGCGGGATGGTGATCCCGCGCGTGGGCATGGAAGTGGTGGTTGAATTCCTGGACGGCGATCCGGACCGGCCGCTGGTGACCGGCTGCGTCTATAACGACGCCCAAACGGTCCCCTACGCGCTGCCCGACAACAAGACGCGATCGACGTTCAAGACCAACTCCTCCACCGGCGGCGGCGGCTACAACGAGCTGCGGTTCGAGGACAAGAAGGGCTCCGAGGAGGTCTATTTCCAGGCCCAGAAGGACTACAACAAGGTGGTCCTGAACAACGAGACGGTGAACATCACCCAGGACACCACCACCACCGTCAAGCAGGGCAACCGGTCGGTCACGGTGTCCCAGGGGAACAACTCGTTCACCGTCTCCACGGGCACCAACACGACCAAGATCAAGGGCGACAATTCGCTCACGGTGGATACGGGCAACAACAAGGCCACGGTCACCACCGGGGACGACACCCTGACGGTCTCGGCCGGCAATCACAAGATCGACGTGTCGGCCGGCTCCAGCACCTATTCCGCCGCCCAGTCCGTCACGATCACCGGCACGCAATCGGTCACGATCAAGTCCGACAGCACGGTCACGTTGCAGGTGGGATCGAACAGCATCACCATCAGCACCTCCGGCATCAGCATCAGCGCGGGCCAGTTCAGCGTCTCGGCGACCGGCACGGCGTCCCTGTCCGCCAGCGGGGCGATGACCTTGAGCGGCGCCACGATCGCCCTCAATTGAGCAGCCAGGCATGAGCGATCTCGCGGACCTGCTCGACCGACCCGTCTCCACCCCTCCCCCGGGGGTGGACGCGGCGCTGCGCGCGCTTGCCGCGATGCCGGTCCGGCTGCCCGCGACCGCCGCGCCCGATCCGCGCCGCGCGGTTGAGACGGTGATCGCCGCGCTCGACCGCCTGATCGGCGAGATGATCGAGCGCATCCTGCATCATCCGGAGTTCCAGGCGTTGGAAGCGACCTGGCGCGGCCTGCGCCTGCTGGTCGATGCGCGCCAGGACGAACCGGGGATCAAGATCCGCCTGCTCGATCTGTCCAAGCGTGAACTGGTTCGCACCTTGCGCAAGTTTCGCGGCACCGCCTGGGACCAGAGCCCGCTCTTTCGCAAGATCTACGAGGAGGAATACGGCCAGTTCGGCGGTGAGCCATTCGGCGTGTTGATGGGCGATTACGAATTCGACCACAGTCCGTCCGATGTCACCCTGCTTTCCGACATCGCCCAGATCGCCGCGGCGGCGCATGTGCCGTTCCTGGCCGCGGCGGCGCCGTCCATCATGCAGTTGGAAAGCTGGGTCGAGCTCGCCAATCCGCGCGACGTCTCGCGCGTGTTCCGGACCCCCGAATACACCGCGTGGCGCGCGCTTCGGCAAAGCGAGGATTCGCGTTATATCGGGCTTTGTCTGCCGCGCTTCCTCGCACGCCTGCCATACGGCCATCGTACCGAACCCACCGATGCGTTCGACTTCGAGGAGGAGGTCGATGGACCGGACGCGACACGGTTCCTGTGGGCCAACCCGGCCTTCGCGATGGCCGCCAATATCGCCCGGGCGTTCCGACTGTACGGCTGGTGCGTGCGCATCCGTGGCATCGACGGCGGCGGCGCGGTGGAGGGCCTTCCCGCCTACCACTTTCCGACCGCGGACGGCGACGTGGATCTGCGCTGCTCGACCGAGATCGCGCTGTCGGAGCGGCGCGAGGCCGAACTCGCCGGCAACGGATTCATTCCGCTCGTGCATCGCAAGAACGCGTCCGGGCCGGCCTTTATCGGCGCGCCCTCGATCCAGGAACCGAAAGTCTATGACGACCCGGCCGCCACCGCGAATGCCGCGCTGTCCGCCCGCCTGCCCTACATGTTCGCTACCTGTCGCTTCGCGCACTACCTGAAATGCATGGTACGCGACAAGATCGGCACGTCGATGAACCGGGAGGACCTGCAGCGCTGGCTGCAACGCTGGGTCGCCAACTATGTCGACGGCTCGCCGGGAACGTCGAGCGAGGAGTTCAAGGCCTCCCACCCGCTATCGGACGCGGCGATCACGATCGAAACCCGCCCCGACGCGCCTGGAATGTACGAGGCGAAATTCTATCTCCGGCCGCACTACCAGCTGGAGGGCTCGACCGCGAGCATCCGTCTGGTGTCGCGGCTGGTGCCGCAATAATACCGTTGGGCGATCACGCGCCCGGCCATCCGGGCACGGTTTGACAGGAGGACGACATGGCGGACCAAGACTCCCGGGACATCCTGATGTCCGTCACGATCAAGGGTGGCGCGAAGGCGCTGAAAGGCGAGGTCGGCATCGCGATCGACACGAGCGATGCCATGATGGAAGGGTTCCACAAGGACATGGAGGTGGACCTGTTCTGCCGAATCCAGGACTTCACCTTCTCGGTCGGGATCGAGGACAACGAAAGCGGCGGGGGCGAGGAGGGAGGATCCGGAACCAACGTCGGTGCCTCGGAAAACACGCTGCACGGGACCCGCGGGACCGCTCCCGTGAAAGGCGGCAAGCCGACGACCGGCAAGACGACCACCAGCAAGCCCGCCAAGCGATCCAGGCAGTTCAAGCATTTCATGGATTTCGGCGGGAGCGAAGCCGATCCCAACACCGGCTCGGTCGGCTACCCACCCTCGTTGCAGCCGATCACGGTGAGCCGCCAGATGGATTCGATGTCCGCGGCGCTGCTCAAGGAATGTCTCAATTGCAAGCCGCTCAAGCGCGTCATCATCGTCAAGCGCAAGTTCACCGGCAGCAAGGATAACTACGAGGCATACCTTCGGATCGAGTTCATCGATTGCCTACTCACCGAGGTCGAGTGGGACGATGACGAAATCATCAAGGAGAAAGTGAAATTCGTCTACCGCGAACTCAAGACGCAGTATAAGCCGCAGGACATGGCGGGGAACCTCGGCAACTCCGTGCCGGCCGATTTCAAATACGACGCGGATACGTAACCGGGGCAAAACCCCGGGCGCGGCGCTGATTTTTCTTGACCCGACGCGGGGCGGTTCGATTCAAGCTTCGTGTGTCTCCGCCGATTGACCTGTCTGGCCGGAACATGCCGACGTCCTCAGCCTTCCGGACCTCATCCGATGCCGCGGAAGACCGGCTTGATCCGAGCGCCCGGGGTTTTGCCCCGGTTACGCGGATACGCCGTAGGCCGTCGGTTCGTCCCGTCCATCGTCGGGGAGGCGCTCAGGCGCCTCCGTGCGCGTCGAATGCAACGACCACCGCGGTCACGTTGTCATTCACCTGTCGCGCCAGCGCCGCGGCGATCATCGCCTCGGTGGGCGAGGGATCGAGCGCGCCGGCGAGCAGCAATTGCAGATCCGCCGCCTCCAGCGTCTTGCTCAGCCCGTCGCTGCACAGCAGGAACCGGTCGCCCGATTGCAACCGGTCGCTCACCTTGTCCAGCGCCAGTTCGTCGAGCGCCGCCCCCACCGCCCGGGTGATGACGTTGGCATGGGGATGGTGCTCGGCCGCCGCCGCGTCGATCGCGCCGGCATCGACCAGTTCCTGCACCAGGCTGTGATCGTGCGAGATCTGCAACAGCGTATCGTCGCGCAGCAGATAGGCGCGTGAATCACCGGCCCACAGGCAGGCGAAATGATCGTCCCGCGCCACCAGGATCACGACGGTGGAGGCGATGATGACCTCGGGGCCGCGCCGCGCCGCCTCCTCGCGCAGCTGCGTATGCACATCCGCGACGCGCGCGCGGACGAGCGCGAGCAGATCGCCGGGCGGCAGCCCGGGCGGAATCGCCTCCAGCGCGGCGGCGATCATGCCGGAGGCGACCTCGCCCGCATCGTGCCCGCCGGCGCCGTCCGCCACCGCCCAGACGCCGAGATCGGGGCGATTCACCAACATGTCCTCGTTGTGCGAACGCTTGGCCCCGACATGGGTGGTGGCCCAGGAGAGGATCCGCGGGTCGGCGGTCATGGCGCACCCCCCGCCGCGTCCGCGCGGCCGTCCGGTCCCGCCGCGTCCGCGCGGCCCCCGACCATTTCCAGGAATGCCGCGCCGTCGGGCAGGGCGGGAAAGACGGCCCGTCCGCTTGGCACCCGCGGCCCCCCCTCCGTCCACCAGGCGGAGCCGGCTTGCTGCGCCGGCGCTTGGCCCGGAGGGGCGCCCATGCGCGCGGCGACGGCGTCGGGATCGGCGTCGTTTTCCAGCGCGGCGCGGCCCGCTTCCTCGCAGCGATCGAGCCAGTCGCCGTCCCCGCCCGGTACGGCGACCGCGGCATCGGCGGGGAACAGCGCGGCGAAGGTCAGCGGATAATAGCGTCCGGCGCGATCGACGCTCGGCAGCATCAGCCCGAGCACCGCGCTCGTGCCGCACAGCCCTGGGGCGAGCGCGAAGCGCCACACCGGCGCCTCCAGCCACATCGCCCGCCAATCCGCTCCGAGCGCCGTCTGGCTCGCGCCCACGGCGCCGGCCAGCCAGGAATCCCACGGGCGGATAAAGGAGGTGGGCAGGTGCTGGCTCACGAAATCGCCACGGGCCGGCAGTTTCCCGAAGAACCCCGCCTGGATGGCGCGGTCTAGCGGCACGGGGATGGCACGCGGGGCGCCAGGGCAGCGCGGCGGAACGGCATGGCCGGGACGCGGCGGGCCGGTGGAGAAAGCCGTGGCGTCATCACGCGTCCGGTCCCGTTCTGGCTGGGGACGATTCCCTGAGGGCAGGGCCAGTGTGTCCCAAAGCCCGAGCCGGACGCAAGCGTGCCGGCCGCCGCGGATGACGCGATCATGCACCCCCAAAATTCGCCGCTTTCGTGGCCGCGCCGCTCAGGACGCCTCCAGCCACGCGGCCAGCGGCGCCCACAGCGCCTGCTCCGCCCCCGCGCCGGCCGCCATGCCGATATGCCCGGCCGCCGGGGTGTGCATCCGCGCCCCGGGGATGGAATCGGCCAGCGGACGGGCGCTTTCGGGCGGCACGATCCGGTCGCGCGAAGGCACCGCGACGAAACAGGGCAGGCGCAGCGCGGCGGGATCGACCGGCATCCCCGCAACCCGCCATTCCCCGCGCGCGGGCGTATTGGCGCCGTACCAGCCGCCCAGGCATTCGCGGGCGACCGGGGCGGCGAGAGGCACGCCGTCGTTCAGCCAATCCTCCAGCGCCACGAACAATTCCGCGCGCCCGCCGGCGGGATCCAGCCGGCCGAAGGCGCGGTATTTCGCCGCCACGCCGAACGGATCGAGCAGCGCGAACAGCATCTGCAGGCCGTCGATTGGCAAGGCGCCATGCAACGACAGCGCCGGTTCCAGCAGCGGCAGCAGCCGTGCCATGGTTTCGGCCGCCGCGTCGCCCGCGCCGGCGTGGAAATCCCATGGGGTGGCAAGCAGCGCGAGGCCGGCCACGCTCTCGGGCCGGCGCGCCGCCGCGGCCAGCGCGAGCAGCCCGCCCATGCAATACCCCGCCAGCACCACCTTCCCGCCGGACGCGGCGACGGCGGCGACGAGCGCGCGTTCCAGCCGCCCGGCGATGTAGTCGGTCAGGGTGAACCCACGCTCCACCTCCCCGGGCCAGCCCCAGTCGAGCAGCAGCGGGCGCGCGCCCCGTGCGGCGAGCCAGCGCAGCAGCGATCGCCCCGGGGCCAGATCGAGAACATAGGCGCGGTTCACCAGGCTCGGGACGAACAGCACCGCGGGCCCGGTGCCGCCGGTGGCATAATCCAGCAGCCGGCTGCCGCCCTCGGCCCAGAGCGTGGGCGGGTCCGGCAGCGCGCGGGCATAGGGGTGGCGGCGATAGGCGGCGATGCCGGCGAGCAGGGCGGAATCCTGGCGCAGCGCCTCGGCCAGCACAGCGGCGGGGAAGGCCCCCGGGAAGTTGGCGGGGTCGGTGTCAGTCCCGCCGTCGCGCAGCGCCGCGGCGACGGCCTCGGCCGCCGCCCGTCCCGCCGGGCTCATCCCCGCCAGGGCCGGATGGAGCGCGTCCTTCCAGAGCGGCGAGGCGGGATTCCAGGGCGAGGACGCGGCGATGGAGACGTTCGATCTCAGCATCGCGAGGGTCAGATGCAGCAGCAGCGGACGCGGTCCCCGCCGGCGCAGCGGTCCCGGCGCGTCGGTCCGTTCGCTCATCGCGCGGTGGCGGGGGTTCGGGGCGCGGGCGCGCGGGGCGGGCGCGCGGCATGGCGCCGAGCGCCGCATCGACCGCCCCCTTGGCAGCGCCGGCCCAGAGCGCGGCCAGGGATTGCCAAGCCTCCTGCGCCTCCCGGTCGGCCGCCATCGCCGCGAGCTCGCTCTGCCAGAGGGTGATCCAGTCGCGGGCGAGCGCGGCCGGGTCGGGTCCCGGATCGGCGCCAAGAGGATGGCCCGAGCGCGGCGGGTCGGCCCCCTTCTCCTGGGCAGTCACGGAAATTCCGCGAGAAGGCCTGGCGGGCGGCGTCCGGAGGCATCGCAAGTCCTGTTCACAGCGCGCATCGCCTGTATGCTACATTCCAGGAAGTCCAGCACCGGAGGCAGCATGTCCGAGCCGACCCGCAGCGACCCGGAACCGAAGCCGGCCGCCCTACCGCCGGTGGTGGTGAAGAAATACGCCAACCGGCGGCTCTATAACACGGAAACCTCGTCCTACATCACGCTCGATACCCTGGCGGAGATGGTGCGCCAGGGGCGGGATTTCGTGGTCTATGACGCGAAAAGCAGCGAAGACATCACCCGGGGCGTGCTGACCCAGATCATCGTCGAGCAGGAAGGGCGCGGGCAGAACCTGCTGCCCACCGGTTTCCTGCGCCAGGTGATCGGCTTCTACGGCGATCAGATGCAGGGGTTGCTGCCGCGCTACCTGGAACAGGCGATGACCGCCTTCACCGGGCAGCAGGAACAGGTTCGCGCGACGATGCAGAAGACCATGGGGTCGATGGGCACGTTGTTCCCGTTCGGTAACATCGAGGAAGTGAGCCGGCAGAACATCGCCATGATGGAGCGCGCGATCAGCCTGTTCGCCCCGTTCTATCGCCCGCCCGAAGGCGGTGCCGCGGCGCCGGAGCCGGCGCAGGACGAGGTGGCAAGCCTGCGCGCGGAAGTGGAGCAGCTGCGGCGCCAGCTCGCGGCCCGCAAGGACAAGGCCGGCGCGGCGGGATAGGGCCCCGGGATAGCACCACGATCGCGACGGATGGCATCCTGATTCTTCCCGCAACCGATCCCGCCGCCGCAATCCGCCGGGCGAGCGCGCGGCTCTGTCTGCGCCTCGGCTGGGCGCCGCTGCACGAGGTCGGGCTGGCGAACGGACGGCGGGCCGACATCCTGGCGCTGACCGGCGGCGGCGATTTCGTCTGCATCGAGGTCAAATCCGGGCCGCGCGATTTCCTGACCGATACGAAATGGCCGGAGTACCGCGACTACGCCGATGCCCTGGCCTTCGCGGTGGCGGCGGATTTCCCGACCGCGCTGCTGCCCGCGGATGTCGGGCTGATCGTCGCCGCGGGGCTGGAGGCGGAGCTGGTCCGCCCCGCGCCCGTCCATCGGCTGGCACCGGCCCGGCGCCGGGCGCTGACCCTGCTGTTCGCGCGGCTTGCGGCGACGCGGCTGGCCTGGGCCGAGGATCCGGCGGGGGCCGCCGAGCTGCGCGGAGCGTTGCGGGCGGAATAGGCGGTCAGGACGACGTCACGTCGCACGCCGCCCCGGCCGCGCGGGCGCGGGCACAGAAATGACGGGCCGCGCCGAGATCGGCGAAGCCCGCGGTCCGCACCCGCCACCAGACATGGCCGCCGACCCGCGCCTCGGCCAGCACCAGCCGGTGATGGGCGAGCAGACCGGGCATCCGCAGGCGGAGGTGGTGCCATTCGGCGACGGCGGCCGCGCGGGTGGGCAGGGCGGCGAGCTGGACCTGCGGCCCGGCACCGGCGGACGCACCGGCAGCGCCGGCCGACGTGGCGGGAACCGAAAGCGGACGCGGCGTGGGCGGGGCCATGCCGGGCGCCCCGATCGCGGAACGGTCCGCGACCGCGCGCGCGGCCTGCGCCAGCCGCGCGGGGAAGATGGGGGGCAGCGGCAGGGCGGCGCTCGCAGCGGACGTCGCCGGCGCGATAGCCGGACCGGGGGCCGGACCAGTGGCCGGCGCGGCGGGGCTTGTCCGCGGGAGGGCAGACGCGGCCGGCGGCGGGGCGGGAGGCGCGCGCAGGGCGGCGAGGTCGGGGCGCTCCGGCGGGGCCATCACGCCGCCGCTCGCGGTCTCCCCGGCACCGCCGGTATGGCCGAAGATCGCCTGGCCCGCACCGGCGACCTGCATGCCGCCCGGGTGGGCGGGCTTTTCGCGCAGCGGCCCCGCCTGGGGCGCGATCACCGGCAGCCCGGTCTGCGCCGGGCCGGTCATCGACCAGGCGCCGATCAGCACCAGCAGGGCCGCGCCCAGCCCCGCCGCGATCAGCGCGAGCCGCCGGGTCGCGGGGTCCATGCCACGCGCGCGCGGCACGCGGTAGGAGGGGGTGCGGAGGTGGATCTCGTCGGACATGGCTGGCCTCTGTGCGCGCGCGGGCTGGCGTGCGGCCTCAGCGCATCTCCTCGACCGGATCGACCCCCATGACGGCGAGGCCGGAGCGGATCGCCGTGGCGGTCGCCGCGATCAGGGCGAGCCGCGCCATTGTGTCCGCGTGCCGGTCGGGTTGGAGGAAGCGCAGGGTCGCGTCGTCCTTGCCCCGGTTCCACAGCATATGAAAATCGGCGGCCAAGTCATAGAGAAAAAACGCAATCCTGTGCGGTTCGCGGGCCAGGGCGGCGGCCTCGACGGTCCGCGGCCAGGCGGCCAGGCGGCGAATGACGGCCAGTTCGGGCTCGGCGGCGAGGGTATCGAGGGGCACGGCGGCGAGCGCCGCGTCGGCGGTGGCGGCGGGGCCGAACATCTCCGCCCCGGCGCGCAGGACCGAGCGGCAGCGGGCATGCGCGTACTGGACGTAGAAGACCGGGTTGTCGCGGGTCTGCGCCACCACGGCGTCGAGGTCGAACTCCATCTGCGCGTCGGCCTTGCGCGTCAGCATGGTGAAGCGGACGGCGTCCCTGCCCACTTCGTCGATCAGATCGCGCAACGTCACGTAGCTGCCGGCGCGCTTGGACATGCGCACCGGCTGGCCGTTCTTCACCACGTGCACGATCTGGCAGAGCACGGCTTCCATGGTGGCGGCGCCGTGCGAGACGGCCTTCACCGCCGCGCGCAGGCGCGAGACGTAGCCGCCGTGATCGGCGCCGAGCACGTCGATCAGAAGCGTGAACCCACGGTCGATCTTGTCGGCGTGGTAGGCGATGTCGTTGGCGAAATAGGTGTTGGAGCCGTCGGATTTGCGCAACGGGCGATCGACGTCGTCGCCGAATTGCGTGGCGCGGAACAGGGTCTGCGGGCGCGGTTCCCAGTCGTCCGGGGTCTTGCCCTTGGGCGGTTCCAGCACGCCCTCGTAGATCAGGCCGTCGCCGCGCAACCGTTCGATCAGCGTATCGGCCGCGCCCGAGACGACCAGCGCGCGTTCGGAGCTGAACACGTCCTGCGCGACGCCGAGGGCGGCCAGGTCCTCGCGCACCGCCGCCATCATCGCCGCGATCGTGTGGTCGCGCACCGTATCGATCCATCGCTCGGGCGCGGCGATGCCCTTCGTCGCGGTCGCCAGCCGCTCGCCATGCGCCCGGGCGAGCGCGGTGCCGATGTCGATCAGGTATTCGCCGCGATATTGCAGGCCGCCGGGGACTTCCGCGGCAAACTCTTCCTCGGTGAGTGGGGTGCCGATCGCTTGCAGGTAGCGCCAATAGGCGGCCCAGGCGAGTGCGGCGACCTGCGCGCCGGCATCGTTGATGTAGTATTCGCGCGTCACGTCGTAGCCCACCTTGGCGAGCAGCCGCGCCAGCGCGTCCCCCACCACGGCGCCGCGGCAATGGCCGATATGCAGCGGACCGGTGGGGTTGGCGGAGACGTATTCCACGTTCACCCGTTGCCCGCCGCCGGCGGCGCCGTCGCCGTACGCAATGCCGGCGCGCAGGATCGCGGGCAGCACGGCGCGCAGCGCCACGGGGCGCAGGCGCAGATTGACGAAGCCGGGGCCGGCGGGCGTGGCCTCGGCGATCGCGGCGCTTGCGGTGAGCGCGGTGGCAAGCGCCGCAGCCAGATCGGCGGGTTTGCGCCCGGCGGCCCTGGCGCTGACCATCGCCGCGTTCGTTGCCATATCGCCATGGGCGGGATCGCGCGTGGGGGAAACCTCCACCCGCGCGGCGATCGCCGGATCGAGGCCGGGGAGCAGCGCGGCGAGCGCGGCCTGCACCTCGGCGCGCATCGCGGCAAAAATATCCGTCATCGAAATATCGTCCTTCTAGCCTGTGACCGACAGATCCGTGAGCCGCCGGTATTCGTCCATCGCGTAGCGGTCCGTCATCCCCGCCACGTAGTCGGCGACCGTCACCGCCGCCCGCGCGCCCCCCGCCTCCCCGGCGCGGGCGCGCCAATCGTCGGGCAGCAGCTCGGGTTCCGCCAGCAGCAGCCGGGCGAGTTCCCCGGTGAGCTTGCGCGCCTTGCTGGTCATGCGGTTGACCCGCCAGTGGCGATACATTCGCGCGTGCAGGAAGTCCTTGATCGCGCGATTCGCCGCTTCCATGGGCTCGCTGAACGCCACCATCCGCCGCTTCGATCGCCGCACCGCGTCGGCGTCCTTCGGCGCGAGCTTGTCCAGGCGGCGCGTCGTCTCGGCGATCACGTCGCTCACCAGCGCGTCGATCACGC
>JAKAZN010000395.1 GCA_021815835.1 Pseudomonadota bacterium | reverse complement strand
GCACACCGGCGATCCCGACGCGGTTGCCGCCGCGTTCGCCGCCGCCGCGCATCGCGTCAGTCTGACCCTGCACAATCACCGCGTCGTGACCAACCCGATGGAGCCGCGCGGCGCGGTGGGCGTGCACGATCCGGCCACCGGGCGCACCACGCTGCATGTCTCCAGCCAGAGCCTGCATGCCAACCGCGACGCGACCGCCCGCGCGCTCGGCCTCGACCCGGCGCGGCTGCGCTTCGTCGCCCCCGACGTGGGCGGCGGGTTCGGCGCCAAGAACTTCCCCTACCCGGAGCACGCGCTGATCGCCTGGGCCGCAAAGCGCGCCGGCCGGCCGGTGAAATGGATCGCGACCCGATCGGAAACCTTCCTCGCCGACCACCAGGCGCGCGATCATACCGCTGACGCAACCTTGGCGCTGGACGCCACGGGGCGGTTCCTGGCGCTGCGGGTCGAGAGCCGCGCCAATCTCGGCGCCTGGCTCGCCGGCGGGTCGGGCGCGGTGCAGACCTTCCAGTATGTGCATCTGCAAGGCTCGGTCTATGCCATCCCGGCGATCGCGCTGCATGTGCAAGGCGTGCTCACGCACACCACGCCGATCGGCGTGACGCGCGGGCCGGGTTTCGCGGAATCGAACAATATCATCGAGCGGCTGATCGACGCGGCCGCGCGAACCACCGGCATCGACCGCGCCGAATTGCGCCGGCGCAACCTGATCGCGCGCACGCCGATGACGAACGCGCTCGGTTTTGTCGTCGATAGCGGCGATTTCCCCGCCGCCTTCGCCGCCGCGCTGGAGCGCGCCGACATCGCGGGCTTCCCCGCGCGCCGCGCCGCCAGCGCCGCGCGCGGGATGCTGCGCGGCCTCGGCTTCGCCTGCCACATCAAGGCCACCGGCGGGAACCCGCACGAGAACGTGGAGCTCCGCTTCGAACCGGACGGCACCATCTCGCTCATCACCGGCACCCAGACCATCGGCCAGGGCCACGAGACCACCTTCCCCCAGATCCTCGCCGACCGCCTCGGCGTGCCGAACGAAACCATCCGCCTGCGCCAGGGCGATACCGACCTGATCGTGAACGGCGGCGGCCACGGCAGTTCGCGCGCCACCTACATGGGCGGCACCGCGATCTGGCGCGCCGCCGAGACCCTGCTCGGCAAGGCAAGCGCGATCGCCGCCGTCGCGTTGGAAACGGCCGAGGGCCATCTGGCCTATGCCGACGGCATCTTCCGCGTCCCCGGCACCAACCGCGCGATCGGCCTGGCCGAGCTCGCCGCCCGGGCCCGCGTGGCCGGCACGACGCTCGATACCTTCCACGCCTGGACGCGCGAGGCGATGACCTTTCCCAACGGCGCACATGTGGTGGAAGTGGAGATCGACCCCGAGACCGGTGCGACCGCCCTGGTCCGCCACGCCGCGGTCGATGACTATGGCGTTGTCGTCAATCCGCTGATCGCCACTGGCCAGGCGCATGGCGCGATCGCCCAGGGCGCGGGCCAGGCGCTGCTGGAGCGGGCGGTCTACGACCCGATTTCGGGCCAGCCGCTGACCGGTTCCTTCATGGACTACGCCTTGCCGCGGGCTGCCGACCTGCCGGGCTTCGACCTTGGCCTCGCCGGCACGCGCTGCACCACCAATCCGCTGGGGGTGAAGGGATGCGGAGAGGCCGCTTCGGTCGGCGTGTTCCCCGCGATCGGCAACGCGGTCCTGGACGCGCTGGCCCCGTTGGGAGTAACCCGCTTCGACGGCCCGGCGAGCTCGTTTGCGGTGTGGCAAACGATCCGGGAGGCGAGGCTCCGGGCGGGGGGTAATCCCGGGGGCGGCGCCGGCACGACATGACTCCGGTTTAATTGCTCCACCCGTGGAACGGTTATCCGCGTTGGGGCATGTGATCGGACGGATGGCGCGCCCGCGCGGGACGCGACAAGGCAGATTCTGCAAGGAGAAGACGATGCAATACCGCACGAATCGTGCGCCCCGGCGCTGGCGTGGTGCCACCCTGGCCGGGCTGCTGTTGGCCGGGACCGCGCTCGGGAGCCTCGCGCTCGCGCAGCCGGGCGCCGCCGCTCCGACGGCCGCGCTCGCGCCGACCCCCGCCGCGGCGCTCGCGCCGACCCCCGCCGCGGCGCTCGCGCCGACCCCGGTGGCGGCGCTGAACACCGCGCCCCAGGCGGCGATGTCGCAGCGCCTGCCGAGCTTCACCCACCTGGTGGCGCAGGTGAAGCCCGCCGTCGTCTCCGTCACCAACTATCTCAAGCAGCAGCCGCAAGTGCCCATGCAGGGGCGGCCGCAGCTGCCGTTCCCATTCAACCAGTTCCCGTTCAACCAGATGGTGCCGCATCCGCAGGCAGTGGAGGCCCGCGGCTCGGGCTTCATCATCAACAAGGACGGGCTGATCGTCACCAACAACCATGTGGTGAAGAACGCGGACCACATCACCGTCACCCTGGATGACGGCCAGACCGTGCCGGCCAAGGTGGTGGGCACCGACCCGCGCACCGACATCGCGCTGCTGAAGATCGCGGTGGATCACCCGCTGCCCTACCTTCAGCTCGGCGATTCCGACAAGGCGCAGCCGGGGGAATGGGTGATCGCGATCGGCAACCCGTTCGGCCTGTCGGAGACCGTGACCGCCGGCATCGTCTCCGCGCTCGGGCGCAATATCGGCGCCGGGCCTTATGACAAGTTCATCCAGGTCGATGCGCCGATCAACGAAGGCAATTCCGGCGGCCCGCTGCTGACCCAGGATGGCAAGGTGATCGGGATGAACACCGCGATCCTCTCGCCCACCGGCGGGTCGATCGGGATCGGCTTCTCCATCCCCTCGAACATGATCAAGAAGATCACGCTCGACCTGCAGAAATACGGCCATGTCACCCGCGGCTATATCGGGGTGGAGGCGCAGGCGGTGTCGGGCGCGATGTCGACCGCGCTCAACCTGCCGCACAAGGGCGGCGCGCTGATCGCGGCGGTGCAACCGAACACGCCGGCCGAGCGCGCCGGGCTGAAACCCGGCGACGTGATCACCGCCGTCAACGGCGTGCCGATCAAGAGCCCGGGCGATCTGGCCGCCCATGTGGCCGAGGTGAAGCCGAACACGGCCGCGAAGCTCGACGTGATCCGCGACGGCAAATCCCGCGTCATCGACGTGACCGTGGCCGAGATGCCCAGCCAGCAGGCGCTGGCCGCGAATCTGGAACCGGGCCACGCGCGCTCCCGCCTGGGGCTCGCGCTGGGCGCCCTGTCACCGGGGCTGGCAAGCCAGCTCAATCTGCCGGAGGGGACCGATGGCGCGCTGGTGACGGGCGTGAAGCCCGGATCGCCGGCGCAGCAGGCGGGGATCTCGGCCGGTGACGTGATCGTGGGCGTGGGCACGCGGCCGGTGCATAATCCGGTGGAGGCGGCGCAGGCGATCGAC